>CAXSIG010000660.1:231-3477 GCA_964237255.1 uncultured Bryobacteraceae bacterium | reverse complement strand
TGGAATCTTGAACGGCACCAGCAACTTCATCCTGACTGAGATGGAAAAGCGCGGCGACTCGCTTGAAACCGTGCTGGCCGAAGCGCAACGACTGGGCTTTGCGGAAGCGGACCCGAGCGCCGATATCGATGGTTATGACGCGCGCTCCAAACTGGCGCTGCTGGCGGCTCTGGCATTCGGGGAACGGATTACGCCGACGGATATTTATGTGGAAGGCATCCGCCGCGTGACACCGCTCGATTTCGATTACGCGCATCAACTAAAGCACACCATTCGACTAATCTGCACGGCGCACCAAGGCAGCGGCGGCGTCATCCTTTCCGTGCGGCCAGCGCTGATTCCGCAGTCGACAATTTTGGCCGGTGTTCAGGGTGCGTACAACGCAGTTTGGGTGAAGGGACTGTATGGCGAGGACACCTTCTACTATGGACGCGGAGCCGGGCCGAAGCCGACGGGGGTAGCCGTGGTGAGTGATCTGATGCGCGTGGCGCGAGAGATTCGCTCCGGGAGCCCGGAGCGCGTGTCGCCGTTCGCGCATGAACGATTGGGAGAGTACAAGCCGGTGAGCGTGGCAACGCAGCATCGGCAGTATTACCTTCGGTTCCGCGTAGAAGATCGCGCGGGGATCATCGCGGAACTCGCAGGAATCTTGGCCGCGAAGAAGATCGGCCTGGAAGCTGTGCTCCAGATGCCGTGCAATACGAAGGACGACCTACCGTTTGTGATTACAACGGAAGTCACTACAGAACAAGCCATGTGCGAAGCCGTGGGACAGATGAGCCGTCTCGACTTTCTGCGCGAACCGCCGCTGGCGCTACCCATGGAGCCGTCGCTTTAAGGCCTGGTCCGCAGCGAGCACGCCCCAGTATTGAGCTTCTTCGAAGATTGAGAAGCCGCTCCGATCGGAGTTTGCGAAATAGATGCCCTCGCACTCGGGCTGTTTCGCGCTCAAGAAGCCGGGCACAGGCCGAGCCATGGCGTGTCCGAATTGCATGACATCGATATTCGAAACGCACTGCCGTATATCGGGATGGGCACGCTCCAGATCGTGCAGGACGGCATCGCGCCACCATGCCCAATCGCGCGCGAGCAAGAGCTTGCGATTTTCCTGAGGGGTTCCCTCTGTGAGCGCCCAATAGAACGTCCAGACCGCCCGATCTTTGCGCGTGCTTAATGACTGATGTGTCGCATCCACGTAGCCGAGCGTCGGTGACCCGTAGATCACGTTGTCCCAGGCGGGTTCAGCGCCTTCTCCGCTACGAGGCAGGCGATCCAGGGTGAGATTCGCGGTAAGCCATGGCGAATAAGTACGCGGTTCGAAGTGCGGCAACCCTTCGATCAGGTACGGGGCAAGGAATGTCGGCGCCGCGTAGATCACGGTGTCCGCAAGCCAAGCGATCTGCGGAGTACGAACTGTCCAACGTCGACCACTTCGGGTGATGGCCGTGACAGCGGAATCCGCATGCACTTTTTCTCCGACCCGTTTCAGCAGTTGCTTTAAGAGCCAACCGTTGCCCTCCGGCCAGGTCAAGGGCCCTTTCTCATCTGGTTCTCGCGAGGCGAAGTAATGGATGCCGGCCCAAGCGGACGTGTCGCGAGCGGAGGCTCCGTAATCGTCGCGGCAGGAGTAATCGACAAACCAGTTCAAGTATGGGGAGATGAAACCTTCCTGCTTCATCCAGGCCGACATGGTGAGAGCGTCAAGCTTTGATGAAGAGGGCGCGCCGACGCGGCTGGGAATGGTGAACTCACCCGACGCCCGGAACTCCCGGATTCGTTCCCCGAAGCGCTTCATCTGGATGGAATCGAACTGCGGCTCAATCTCTTCCTGCCAACGCCCGTGAATGAAAAGCCGCTCCTGGGGGGCGAAGCAAAGGGCGCGTTCATCCCATGCGCCGTTCTTGAGCAAGCCGAAGTCTTCACAAAGTTCGCGGGCCAGCGTTGCTTTCGCGTTGGGGACGGGAAGGTAATGCGCTCCCCACGGATACGCCGAGACGCTATTGTTTCCGGAGCGCGAGTTGCCGCCCGCGGCAGGTTCCATTTCAAGAACAACGTAATCGCGGAAGCCGCGCTTTTCGAGCCGCCAGGCCGCGCAGAGGGCTGCCATTCCTCCGCCGACTATCGCTAGCGGGGTACGTCGAGTCTCAGTTGGGGCAGGGAAGGGTTTATGGTCGCGGATTTGATGGCCGCGCGAAAAGCTGTCGTTCACGAAGCCGCCCGTGATATTGCGATCAGCTTTAGCGTTCATGCCGACGAGCGCGGCGCTAAGGAATTTTCGACGGTTCATCTTGGGGATAAATTCCTATGGTCGCTTGTTCTTCCTGTTGCTGGAGCAGGCGGCTAAAATGCCGGTGGGGACCGAACGACCCCACCGGCGCACCGCAACTCCGCCCAATATACGGAGAAGCTGAATCCCGGGGAGATTGTCGCGGTGTTCTTGCCAGTAAGCGGACTGGGAAGAGCGAGCCGCGGAATCCTTGTCCCGGCAACCACACAGTACACTTCGGAAAAACGCGATCCAGCGAAGGTCAAGGCCAAGTCGCTCATTTGATGAGAGAAATAAACTAAAAATTTTTGTTACCCAAAAGAGGATATCCGGAAGATCGTAGGAAGTTAGCGACTCAACCCAGAGCCGTGGTAGCTCTGGGATTTTCAGGGCAGGAATAAAAAGGAGAGTCGCTAGTGAAGAAACAATACCAGATCGAGAAGGGCGCGCCGCGTTGCGGTTTGAGAAGTGGGCCAAGGAGAACGAGGTTCCGATTCAGTTGGCGTTCGCTACTGCGGACATAGCTGCGTTGGCGCAAGCCCGTTTAGGGGATCTATTACGTGCGGCGGGTAAGATGTTCATTGCGAACGTGATGGAGTCGGAGGTGCGCGAGTTGGCCGGCGGATCGGTCGCGACCCGACCAGGAGCGGCAAGCACCAATGCCATTGAATCCAGCTTCTCCGTAGTCAAGAAAATCTGCCTCCAGGTAAAACGATGGCAGGCGGCGATCACCGGCTACGTTGGATTAGCTCAGCTCTACTATTCGCCGAATCTAGGTGGAATAAATCCGCGGATATCGACACATGCCTGTGTTGGTTAAAGCCTTGGAAGTAGCCTATTAGCTGCGCACCAAGCAGGCCGCTGCAGCCCGAGCAGCTCAAGGCATAATTACTTTGTCCGAACACGCTAACTTTCCACGGAGTGACGAATATCCTCGGCTCGGTAACCAAAATTATTTTACCTTTTTCGACCTGTTTTCA
>CAXSIG010000660.1:0-221 GCA_964237255.1 uncultured Bryobacteraceae bacterium | reverse complement strand
TTAGACACTTTCTCCAGCCGGAGCGGACGTTTCGTCCGCTACTGTGAAATCGCCGGAGAACCAAGGCGGCGGTTGTAGCGACTCTCGCTCCCGCGCCGGTTGGTCCCGGAATGGCGTACTGCTTGGGCGGCAGTACTTCGTTGGCCGCGCGGCGCAGGAGGGGTCCTGCGCTGCCGGCCCCTTTACTTACGCTTAACATTCCGCACGAAACCGGCCACCCT
>CAXSIG010000659.1:616-3483 GCA_964237255.1 uncultured Bryobacteraceae bacterium | reverse complement strand
GAAGCGTTGCGCTACGAACGATAGCCCATATGCGATTTGCTTCTATCCTGTCCGAAGCTTGGGGAGCGCTCAAGTTCAATCGTCAGCGAAGTCTGCTCACGATGGTGTCGCTGGCCTGGGGCGTGGCTTGTTTCGTCATTCTTTATTCATACGGGGAGGGCTTCGATTTCGCACTCCACTATTGCTTCCGGGCTGTCGGTCAAGATCTAATCGTCATGTTCGGCGGCACCACAAGTTCTCAAGCCGGAGGGGAGCGGTCCGGGCGGCGGATTCGGCTGGATCTGGCCGATGTCGACGCGATTCGGGCCGAGGTGCCACTGGTTGCGGCAATCTCTCCCGAGGTGATGATGCGCAGGGCCCAAGTGCAGCATGAGTACCGCCAGGAGAGCCTGAGTGTCCGTGGTGTCAGGCCGCCGGACTACGCACGAGTTCGCAACATGGACATTAGTACGGGCCGATGGCTTTCGATAGAAGACGATGCCCAGAAGCACCAAACAGCGGTTCTGGGCGCGAACGCCGCAAAGAAGCTTTTTGGCGAAGTGCCCCCCGAAGGCGAGACGATTTCGATCAACGGGATGCAGTTCACCGTAACGGGAGTGCTGAAATCGAAGGTCCAGATTTCCAACTACAACACGCCGGACAACGAGTGCATCTTTATCTCTTACGGCGCGGCAGGTCTGCTGCGGGATGTGAAGTTCCCCGACGACATCGTGTGGATGCCGGCCAATCCGATGTTCCGGAAGGCCGCGATGAGTCAAGTGCGCACGATACTCGGCTTAAAACATTACTTCTCGTCGAAGGACGACCGCGCGGTGGAGATCATCGCATTCAATGACTTCATGGAGCAGATCGATTCCATGTCGATTGCGCTGCGCGTGCTGCTTGGTTTCATCGGCGCGCTCACGCTTGGAATCGGCGGGGTTGGGCTGACGAATATCATGCTGGTATCGGTCACCCAGCGGACGCGCGAGATCGGCGTGTTGAAGTCGCTGGGGGCAACCAGATCCGCGGTGCTGTGGCAGTTCTTGGCCGAAGCGATGGCGATCGTGACTTTCGGCGGACTGCTTGGTGTTGCGATTGGATTGGCATTGACGGAGGGCGTCGGCAATCTTCCGTTGCTTGGCCCCATCTTTAAAGATGAGTCCGGCACGGGCGACATCCATCTGCACTTGTCGCAATTCGCTGTGGTCACGTCGACCGTTGTCCTGGAGGTGATCGGACTGGTCGCGGGCCTGCTTCCCGCGTTGAAGGCAAGCCGTCTGGACCCTATCGAAGCTCTTCGCTACGAATAACCTGCTGCTAGGCTTGTTTTTATGCCAGACACGCAGATCGCCACGCGGATCGAAGCGCTTTTCCTCGACTTAGGCGGAGTGATGCTGACCAACGGCTGGGATACCGACACGCGTCGTGGAGCATCGGCCCGATTTGGGTTGGATTCAGACGAGATGGACAGCCGGCATCGGATGACGTTCGACACGTATGAGATTGGGAAGCTCACGCTCAGCGCGTATCTGGCACGCGTTGTGTTTTACAAACCGCGGCCGTTCACGGAAGAGCAGTTTACTAGCTGGCTGATGGAGCAATCGCAAGCATTTCCGGACATGCTGCAATTGATCCGGCAGCTGAAATCGAAATATCGGTTAAAGGTGTTCGTGGTCAGTAATGAGGGCAGGGAACTGACCGAATACCGGATCAAGAAATTTAACTTGGGCAATTTTGTCGATGCGTTCGTCTCCTCTTGCTTTGCGGGGTTCCGAAAGCCGGACAACGATATTTATCGGCTGGCGCTCGACCTGATTCAAGTTCCGCCGGAGCGCATCGCCTATCTGGATGATCGTCCGCTCTTCGTGGAGGTCGCCGCCACTTTTGGAATTCGCGCAATCCAACATGTTGACTTGGCGACAACCGCGAGTGCGCTCGCGGAACTTGGCTTATCGCTTTAGGCATGAACCCGGCTGCACTAATCCAGTTTTCGCTGATCGCGTTCAGTTCCATTTTCTTTCTGGTCGATCCGTTCGCTGCGATTCCATCTTTTCTCGTAATGACGAACGGAGCTACCGCAGCGGAACGCAGGCGCACGGCCCGGCGCGCTTCGCTGACTTGTTTTACGGTACTGACCGTATTCGCGATTGCGGGAGGACTGATTTTCAAAATGTTCGGCATCACGCTTCCCGCGCTGAAGATTGCGGGTGGCTTACTGCTGTTTCTTATCGGGATCGAGATGCTGCAGGCCAAGCAGTCCAATACGAAAGAAGCTCCCGGCGAAACAGCTGAGGCTTGCCAGAAAGAGGACGTCGGAATTATACCGATGGGCATTCCGCTTCTTGCCGGGCCGGGCGCGATATCGAGTGTCATGGTGCTGATGGGACAGTCACCTAACTGGTGGCAGGCGGCTCCGGTGTTCATCGCTATTGCGGTCACCTCGCTTTGCGCCTTTCTGATTCTGGCGGCTGCGGACAGGATTCGGGGAATCCTGGGCGACACGGGAATTCACGTTCTGATGCGCTTAATGGGGCTGTTGCTGACTGCGCTAGCTGTTCAGTTCGTGATCAATGGTTTGCGCGATTTGGGCCTGATCGCCGCGGCAAACGCCTGATTGGCCCCGCACTTGCAGCCAAGCGCAAGCGGTGAATAACAAGAACAGTCGCCGGGATCGGAGCGGGATTTGTTGCTCGGGAACTATTTGCCCGGAAGAATGAGGACGACCTGGACGGCAAGGTGGTTCTGATTACCGGCGGGTCGAAAGGATTGGGGATCGCACTCGCCAGAGCTTTCGCGGCGGAAGGCTGCAAGTTGGCGATATGCGCGCGCCATCGCGAAGAACTGCACTCCGCAAAGCGAGAACTGGAATCGGGCGGCGCGCAAGT
>CAXSIG010000659.1:256-606 GCA_964237255.1 uncultured Bryobacteraceae bacterium | reverse complement strand
CGGTTACTTGCGACGTGTCGGACGAAACTCAAGTCAAGCAGATGATCGCGGAAGTGGAAGCGCATTACGGGCGCATCGACATTCTGGTCAACAACGCCGGCCAGATTCAGGTTGGGCCGGTTACCGCGATGACGGCCGCGGATTTCGATTCAGCCATGAAAGTAATGTTCTGGGGAACGGTGTTTCCGACTCTGCAACTGATTCCGGCGATGGTGAAGCGCAAGAGCGGCCGCCTTGGCCACCAGGAAGTCCTGCACAGCGGCCAGCTCGACGCCGCCCTCCTCCGGACGTACGACGGAGAGCTCGGCGGCGGCGGCCTTCAGCTCCTGCTCGGCGACGGCGGGTTGGCC
>CAXSIG010000659.1:0-246 GCA_964237255.1 uncultured Bryobacteraceae bacterium | reverse complement strand
AATATTACTTCGGTTGGGGGAAAAGTAAGTGTCCCTCATCTGATTCCTTACACCTGCGCGAAATTCGCGGCCACCGGCTTCTCTGAAGGCCTTCGATCCGAACTGGCTCCCCAAGGCGTGCAGGTCTCCACCATCGCTCCTGGCTTGATGCGGACCGGTTCGTTTGTCAACGCGCTTTTCAAAGGGGATCAAGAGGCAGAAGCGAAGTGGTTCAGCGCTGGATCAAGCCTTCCGCTTTTCACCATG
>CAXSIG010000658.1:0-3489 GCA_964237255.1 uncultured Bryobacteraceae bacterium | reverse complement strand
CGCGCGCTGCCGCAAGTTTTGCGCGGCGACGTGCCTGCAACCGAGGTCCTCTTTCCCGGGGGTGGTCTCGCGCTGGTGGAAGACGTCTACCTCCATCATCCGGCGCGATCGTATTTCGAAGCGATAATCGCGCGCGTGATCGATGCGCTATTCAACCGAGAGTCGCGTTCTGCAGGCGGTGTGCAACTCCTAGAACTGGGAGCGGGTACGGGTGCGTTGACGGCGGTAGTGTTGCCTTGTCTGCAGCCGTACGCGACACGGATTGAGCGATATCTGTTCTCCGATATCTCTGACGCGTTCCTAAGGCGCGCCCGCGAGACCTTCGCTAACTCTTACAGTTACCTGAATGTCGCACACGTTAACGTGGAGGAGCCACTGGACGGCCAGGGAATTTCGCCCGGGTCGTTTGATATTGTGCTGGCGTCCAACGTGTTTCATGCGACCCGAAATATTCGGGAGACCGTGCGCCATGCGAAGTCCGCGCTCCGGCGCGGCGGCGCGCTGATAATTGCGGAAATGAGCGCGCAGACGGCGTTTGCTCATGTTACGTTCGGCCTGCTGGATGGTTGGTGGAGGAGCGAAGATGCGGAGGTGCGCATGCCGAACTCCCCCGGATTGAGTCCCGCAATGTGGGAGAGAGTGTTGCGCGAAGAAGGCTTCGAAACGGTCTTATTCCCTGCCGCTCCAGGACACGGCCTGGGTCAGCAGATTGCGGTTGCTTTAAGCGACGGTGTGATTCGTTGTTCCGTCCCCCGCCAAGACTCGAAGAACGATCCCATCGTCGTCCCGCCCTCCAGCGTACCGACAACCACAGGCGCGGGTGTGGATCATGCTCGGGTCGAGCCTGTGATTGTGGAAGCCCTTTGCCGCTCCCTCAAGCTTCAGCCACGCGACGTCGACCGGAATCTTGCGTTCTCCGACTATGGCATCGACTCCATCCTGGGGATTCGTTTCGTCAGGGACGTGAGTGATGCTCTGGGTGTAAGCCTGAACACAGCCATAATTTTCGACCATACGTCCGTGGCGCGCCTGGCAAAGCATATCGTCGAGACGTATGCCGAGACCTGGGCCAGGACAGCGCCATTATTGCCCAGCCCCAAGGTCGGTCCCCAGCCCGCGCAAACACAATTGCCGATGGAACGCGAAGAAGATATCGCAATTATCGGGATGTCCGGTCAATTTCCCGGCGCTAAGGATGTCGACGCGTTCTGGGAGTTACTGGTGAGTGGAAGCGATGGGGTAACGGATTTCGCAGACGGCGATATTGTCGGCCGGGCGGGTCTGGTGGCGGCCCGGGATTGCTTCGATCCTCTGTTTTTCAATTTGTCGCCGCGCGAAGCGCGTTCGATGAATCCGCATCAGCGTTTGATTATGCAGGAGGGCTGGAAGAGCCTGGAGGATGCGGGGTACAACCCGAGGGCATTAGACGGCGAGCGCGTGGCGGTGTTCATCGGCGCCGAGCCAACGGGCTATCGGCACGATTCTTTTACGGGCGCCTCGGACGCGATTATTGCCTCGCGATTGTCTTACTTTCTGAATCTGAAGGGCCCCGCGATGGTGGTCAACACGGGCTGTTCGTCATCCGGCGTGGCCCTCCATCTGGCTTGCGAAAGTCTGCGGCGCGGCGAAGCCACCATGGCTTTGGCCGGCGGCGTCTATGCCGCGATGAACGGGGAGACGCTGGCCATGCTGTCCAGTATCGGCATGTTGTCGCCTTCGGGCCGGTGCGCGGCGTTTGACGCATCGGCGGACGGCACGGTGTTCTCTGAAGCGGCAGGCGTGGTTGTGCTCAAACGATTAGACGCAGCACTGCGCGATGGCGACGCCATATATGGAGTCGTTGAAGGCACCGGCATTAATCAGGACGGAGCGTCGAACGGCATTACCGCGCCGAATGGAGCGGCTCAGGAGGCCCTGCTCATCGACGTGTACAAACGCTTCGGTATCGCCGCGGAAAGCATCGGCTACGTGGAAGCACACGGCACCGGCACGCCGCTTGGGGATCCGGTTGAGGCGAATGCGCTCGTGCGGGCGTTCAGACAGCTGACCGATCGCAAGGCGTTTTGCGCTCTCGGCACCGCCAAGGCTCATATCGGACACACATCGGCCAGCTCCGGGGTAATCGGTTTGATGAAGGTCCTATTGTCCATGAAGCACAAGACCATACCGGGACTTCTGCACTTCGAGACTTTGAACCCGGTTATTCAGCTGGACGGTTCCGCGTTTTTCATTCCTAAGCAGGTCACACACTGGCAGCCCGCTGGCGGGGATGTGCTTAGAGCCGCTATTAGCTCGTTTGGGCACAGCGGGACAAATGCCCACGCGGTGGTGCGCGAACACAGAAAGGCCCTGGAGGCGGCGGAATCGGGTTCCTGTGTGATTCCGCTTTCTGCGAAAAGCGAGATGCAATTGCGTCTCACTGCGGAGCGCTTGTTGGTATGCCTGGACCGGGAAGCGGGACGAACTTTGCGCAGCATTGCCTACACTCTGCAGGTTGGGCGTGAGGCGATGAACGAACGCGTGGCGTTCGTCGGCAAGGACGTTGCCGAGCTGAAAGACCTGCTCCGCGCCTTTGTGGCCGGCGAGACCGGACGGCAGAAGATATGGCGGAGTGAAGCCGCCAACCGCCTCCCCAATGGGTTGGCTCTTCGCGACGACGATTTGCAGCTCCTGATGGAGCAGTGGTTGCGCAAGGGCCAACTGGATCGTTTAGCCGAGGGATGGTGTCGAGGTCTGGCCCCGGATTGGGAACTCCTCTACGGTGAGAATAGGCCGTCGCGCGTTCATTTGCCCACTTATCCTTTCCTGGATGAGCGCTATGGCCTGACGCAAGCCGCGGCGGAGACAGGTAAGCCGGATCTCCTGTTCTTCGAGGAGCGGTGGACCTCATGCCTCGCGCCCGCTCCCATGGGCGATCTACAAGGTGTGGTGGTGTGCTGGGCTGCTGAGGAGGCAACGCGCCTCTCGCTACAGGCATGCGCCGGCGATGCGACGCTTCTCTTTGTCGGCGACGAAATGGAACGTGGGGCCGAGGCCCTTCTGGCCATTGAGCGGGAACACGGCGCGATCGATGGGATCATCTACGCTCGGACACTGGAAAATGAAGAACGCTGCGAGGAAATCTCGGTCGTGGCCGGATTGGTACAGGCGGTTGCCAATTGCGCGACCACGCCTCGGCGGCTGCTCTTGGTTGGGGCAGCCAGGGATGCCTTAACGCGATGCTACGCGGAATCCTGGGTCGGTTTTGAACGCTCGCTGCACCGGGTGCTCCCTTCGCTCGGGGTCGGTGTTATTGTCGGCACACCGTCAGTAGCGCAGGTCTGGGCGGAGTACTCCGGTTTAACTGCTTCGGTGTCGATTCGCTATGAGGGGGCGGATCGGCAGCGTTTGCGGTTGGCCGAGGCAAAGGCCGAGCAATCAACGAAGGTGCCGGAGACGGTACTGATCACCGGCGGTCGCGGGACCCGTGGTTGGCCGTTCGCGGAGTAC
>CAXSIG010000657.1:0-3492 GCA_964237255.1 uncultured Bryobacteraceae bacterium | reverse complement strand
CTTCTTCGAAGAACGCTGTCCACTTTTCCTGACTTGCGAGAGTAATTAAGGCGTAGGTGTCAGGCGACCACCATTGGTTCAGGCAAGACTCGCTTGAGAGAACCGCCGGTTTGCCGTTCTGCAAGCCGGCTGCGGTTGATACGAATACATCGATGAGTTCGGCGGTGACCGGAAAAGTCTTAGGGTCCGCATCAAGGAACGATTCAATGATTTGCCGATAAGAAATGCCGTACTCGTTCGCGACGAAGATAAACGGCAGTTGTAAAAGCCGGTCGAAATGGAGGAACTGTGTGGCCCAAGCGAAGGCTCGCGCCCGCACCCACTCGGACGCAGGCATGGCCGATGTAGCAACTACCGTGTCGATGTATTCGATGATGTGCTCCTCATCGGCATCGAGACTGCCGTCGACCATCGGAGTCGACGCCAACTTCATCCCAAAGCGCTGCTGATACTCCGGCGAGCCCATCTCAGCGTTCGGTAGCACTTGGCATTCGTAAATGTTCAAGTAACCATGCTGCCCGCGACGCATGATTTCAGCAATTCCACCGACAAAACTTCCATATGTTTCGCCGGGAAGTCCCACAATAATCTCCGTGTTGGTGGGAAGGCCGTGCTCCTTGTGCCGGAGCTGCAAATCGTGAAACGATTCCAGCGAAATGTTGTCCCGCTTGATTGCTTTGAGCGTACCTTGATCGAGCGACTGAAACGACGTGGTTGCGGAGAGGAAGGCGCGGCCCGAATCCCAAAGGATCCGCTGTACCTGATAGCAGCGCTCAGTCGAGTTCTTGGCCGTTTGCACAGAAACACTGGCTTGCGTATTGTGCCGTTCCAGGCTTTCCACAAATGCTTTGGCTATGTCGATATCGCGGGGCAATATGCCGAAGTTCGCATCGCAGAAGAAGACGTGACTTATGCGATTGCGAGCGAACCAATCCGCTTCCGCTTTTACACGTTCCAAGTCGAAACGGAACACCTTACTGGCGGTGGCAGATCCCCAATCACAGAACGTGCAAGAAAATGGACAACCGCGATTCGTTTCCCAACTCGCTTGCCAATGCACCTCGGGATTGGCCCGCATCAGGGGTTCGAACACGCCCGCGAGATACGGCGACGGACACTGCGAGATGTCCTGCATGCGGGGCGCGCGCGGGCTCGACAGGAAGCCGCCATCGGCAGTCAGATAACTTACCGAAGGAACAGCACACCAGTCTCGGTTCTGTCTGCACTCCAAGACTTGGAGGAAAACTTGTTCGCCCTCGCCGTGGCAAACAATATCGATAAACGGATGCTCACGGAGAAATGCTTCGGGTCGGTTTGGAATCTGCGGCCCACCGAACACGATCAATGTTTCCGGACGGAGCCGTTTCAACTCTCGGGCGATTCGGAGCGATTGGCGGATGTTCCAAATGTATGTGCTGAATGCGGCAACATCGGCATTTTGCAGAGTGTGGAGTGCGTCGCTCAGCGGCATGGGCCGGTAGATCGGTAATAAGAACTCGAAGCTGCCCGGTTCGGCGGCATATTTTTGGACGTACGCCTGAAGCAGGCCAACGGAATACGGGAGATAGACGGACGTTCCTGCCAGAGAATCCGGCGCCCAGAGATTGTTTACTACTCGGCCGTTTCGGACGCAATATTGCGGCGCGGCCTTGGTAATTTCCTCGTGCGAGATTTGCACCAGTCCGATAACAGTTTTGCCGGCCACAAGAGAGAGAGTTACTGGACCTGAGCTGCGGATTGTTCGCGCCTTCGAATCGATTCGGCCACCGACGCCATTAACGCGTGACGCCTCCGAGCGGCTTCGTCGTAGACCGCGGCGGCTTTCGCTACATCCGATCCGCAATGGGGGCACGTCCGTTCGTGGGGATAGATATACTGCTGGCACGCGCGGCAGAGATCCAGGACGGGTGCAACACGACCTTCGGGAACGGAACTCGGAGTATTGGGGCGGGTTGCCTCAATTTGTACCAGTGGCGGCGCGACCGCTTTCGAGCGATCAACCGAAACCGGTTGCGCGTCTTTTCCGGGCATCGGTTCGAGGACGATTTCAAACTCGCCGATCGCGAAGGGCTGCTTTGGAGCATCCCGCAATTTCACAATGCGCTCGCGCATGCCGCGCTTTTCGAGCTCGAGCGTTCGGTAATGGCAGTAAGGATTGTTGCCGGGACGGCCCACCAACGAGTGAGAGGTCCAGGTACAGCCTGCGCGGCACACGTCGGCGTAGTAGCACGTGCGACAGAAACCCCACAGGTCTTCCACGGTGCGAAGCCTCGCGAAGTGGATCTCCGGACGCGTGTTCCAAATCTCTTCTAAACTGGCATCCCTAACGTTTCCGCCGGCGAAACCTACCGTCGCAAGGGAGGGGCACCCTTTTACCGTGCCGTCAGCTTCCAGCGCGATGACGGACTGGCCTGCGCCGCAACCGCCCCAGTGGTCGCGTTCATCGCCACGGGGACGCCATAACCGCTCATAGGGGCCGAAATATCCGATGTTATTTCCGCCGTCCATCCAAACACCGCGCTCGCGACCCTCTTCAAATAAGCGCGCGAGCAACGGCATGAGCTCCAGCAACTGATAAGGCTGTAAGAGGATGTGGTCATTATCGACGGCATTCCCCATGGCGACGGCAATTTGGAGTTGCCATATCGTGACACCGGCGTTCGCGATCACATCGAGAATGCCAGGAAGATCAGCCATGGTTTCGCAGCCGATGGAAGTATTAACCGTTACCTCCAGACCCGCGGCTTTTGCCCTGTGAAGAGCGTCCACCGCCATGCGGAAAGAGCCTGGAACTCCGCGCATCCTGTCGTGAAGCGTTTCCAGACCATCAATCGAGACGCCGATCTGTTGAAGACCGGCATCCGCCGCCTGACGAATCCGCTCGTCCGTCAGTTGCCGGCCGCCTGTTTGGATTCCGCAGCGTATCCCGTGCGAAGCGATCCTCCGAACGATTTCAACCCAATCGCGACGAAGAAACGCCTCGCCTCCGATCAATCCAATCTCCCGCGCTCCCAGACGTGCCAGCTGGTCGACTACATCGAGAGCCTCGGCCGTCGTCAATTCATTGTTTCGCGGTCGACCGGCGCGGGACCCGCAATGTTGGCATTTCAGATTGCAGGCGAGCGTTAGTTCTCATACCACGGCAACGGGAACACGTCGCATTGAGTACCATCTGCATGCGTTCTTTTCGCTCCATCGGAGTTGCATCCACGAATTGTAGGGAACGTGTGGGACGCAAGCGCACCGGGAGTACCGTGACCGTAAACTGCCGGTCCTCCACCATACGTGCTATGCGGCAGCGATCCTCCGTAAATGAGTCATGCAGTTCAAATTGGAGCCGCAGATCTAATCCCCCGGCCTGACATCCCTCGACAAGATTTCCGACGCATTCGGAAGACAGCATGGCGGCCTCCTGCGCGTCAAGGCGAAGAACAATATGCTGCGCGCCGGACTCGCTCAGTCTTTCGAGTTGCTCCACGGTACGCCCGCGGT
>CAXSIG010000656.1:0-3492 GCA_964237255.1 uncultured Bryobacteraceae bacterium | reverse complement strand
CCAGCGCGATCTCCCGCTTCAGCCGCTCGATCTCGCTCTCCGGTATCCGCGCCATCTCGTATCGTGTCTTCCGCCTTCGCCCCGAAAACCTGTCAAGTGGCGAATGGGGAAAATAGTGATTCTTACAATATCATTTGATACGATAACGGTCAAGAGGATGCGATTTTCCGCTTTACACTGGCTTCCGGATGCCCCGCGTCTCGAAACTCAACCTCCCTCCGCTTCACCCCGGCGCGGAGCCGGTCGGCGAACGGCTGGCACGTGTCCGGAAAGAGCGCGGATACACGCAGATCGAACTGGCCGATCGCATCGGCATCATTCAATCCCTCGTGTCGAGCTACGAAAGCGGAGCGCTCAAGTTGTCCGCCGACATGGCATTGCGCTTCGCCCACGCCCTCGAAGTCTCTGTCGAAGAGATCCTCGAACCGGGAAAGAAGAAAGCGAAGAGCGCCGCTAAGCCGAGTAGAAAAGTGTTGCGGAGATTGGAGCTGATCGAGTCCCTCCCCAATCACCAGCAGCAAACCGTCCTCAAAACTATCGACGCTATGCTACGAGGTTTGAAAACCGCAAGCTAGAAACTAAGCCGAACAGCGATCGCATTTCGTTTGGTTTACTTAGTACTGGTGGTAACACCCAAACACATTACCGATTGATCCACAGCTTACCTCTCTCTTTTTATCGATCTCGCCAAGCGAAACAGATGATTTCCGCGGCGAAAATGGATACATGACCGGAAAATCTGATTCGTCAATGAACCACTCGTCTTGACGGAAGGAAGTTCACAAGATTGACGTTGATGATGCCTCGGGTCTTTAATATTGACCTGATTGGCTGCGAATAACCCTAAATCGTAAGAAGCGGCAATCTACATGTAGTTCTAGCCAACTTCCCGAAACATATACCAGTTATTATTTAGTTTACGAAATACCACCCAACTGCCAGCTACCCTTTCTTGGGACTTGGGAGTAAAAGTGTCAAGATCGCTCGTGACGCATGGGCTCAGCAGCCGCTCAGAGTATACATACCCTTTCGAAGCTCCTCTGTTCAAAATTCCCGACGAATCAACCAAGAACCACATTTGTCCATCTCTTCGTTTACGAAGACCTTGGCGAAGGCCAATCTGTTTAAAGAGTCGATTGTACTCGACTAGGCGCGTGTTATCTAGTTCTCCGCCCCTCGTCAAAATTGCTCTTTCTGAATCACTCGCATCGATCCAACTTACTGAGTCCTCAAGAAACATTGACCGAAGCCGCTCGAAGTTAGAACGATAATTATAAAACTTCGCCAGCAGGGTCTGATCTTTAGGCAGGCCACAGGCCGTAAACGTCAATGCCACCAAACCGGGAATGATGGCCAACAGGCTCTGGCGCACCTCATTGTAGTTCACCATTTGCAAAGTCCTAATGTAACTGACTGGTAAAAAGCAAAACCACTTTGGATCTGTGTCCCATCGCGAACCGAATCGCCGTATGGCCAAGCAAATGGAAAGCCTTGCCCATCGGCAGCATTGGGCCCTAATGCTTGATAATAGCCAGCGGCTACCTGTCCCTCTGTGTAGCTAAATCCAAGCGAGGCGAGCACTACTCCGTAGTTGAAGTTTCCGAAATCCCTGAGAGCTTCTGCGCTACTGTCATCCTTAGCATCTTTTTTGTAGTCGAAGTTTGCACCAGTCCTAAAATTCTGGTATAGCCAGCCAATAAGGCCACTGCTGTAGATTGTCGAGAAGTCTCCTCCAACTGATGCGTATTGCAAAGCGTTGTTTAAACTATCTCGATTGGCTTTTGCTGCCGCCGCGATGTTCTGTTTCAGAGTGTTGCTAGGGAGGCCGGGTGACGAAGGTATATTACAAGGTCCAGAGCGCGCCTTTTCGATAGCACCCTGTTGATCGTCATTACCTAATCGTCTAGTAGGTCCGGAACAAGGCGGTGACCCGAACGACGAAAACGAAGTCGGTGACGGATTTTCCCCATAAGCCGACCCGTTTCCGGCAATTACAGACAACTCACCAGTTGGATCAAAAAAGTTGATCGGATTGTTACCGACATAGCTGTACCGATTCCAACTCCCCGGATCTTCTGACCCTGCACTGGCCCGATACGGGTCGGCGGACATAAACCGTCCATACGGGCTTGTGTAGAACCGTTGAACTCGCTTAGCGATCCTCCACAAGCACCGACGTAGCCACAAGAAGTGCGGCGCTAGTCCCGTCGATGCCTTCCGCGAAACCTACATATTTTCCATCCAAACGCCTGAAGATAAGTGGCAATGACTTGCGGATCAATACACCCCGAACTGTAACCATGAAACGGGCAATTGAGTTTGCTTGCTGTCTATTCCTTATTCGTGACAGTATGTCTGCGTTGTCGCGAAAGATGTTTGTCGGGACAGAAACTCCTGGATAGGAAGCAATTGCTAAGGGAATGGAGGCCGGAGCCGTAAAGAATTGTTTTCGCCAACCCGGACATGGATCTTGTCCTGTTCCCTCAAAAATATATGTCCCGTGTCGATATAAAGCAATGGCTGCGTGGATGACCACAACCTGATGATCAACACCACTTGTTAAAGCGTCACAAACACTCAACGACCGGGTTTGGGCGTTCGCCAATTGTGTTAACTTACCAGTGAACGCCGCCAGCGCTATTAAAATAAGCAACCTCATTTTAGGCAGTTATCCTTTATAAGTTTATCGTTGGCGTCACTTTTGCCTTGATTTCTAACGTCGCCTTGAATTTGGCTGCCCTTTCAATTCCAATTATTCAAGACGTGGCCGAGTTCATGAAGAACGGTTATTTCGGCGTTGAGAACTGATGTATTGAAATTTTGCGCTACATCCAAGTCGCTAATGAAGATGGTTGAGGCTGAAGAAAAGCCGAGTTTGTTTCTAATATAGTTATCTGCTACCGTTATCGCCGCACTACTTCCAAGAAGACCGGACGCTGCAGTTCCATCTCCAGGCTCGATGAATTTGATTCGTCCGTATGGGCTCGCTGCACCACCGGTACTGCCGTCGATAATGTTATCGAGGACGTTGGCGGCAGTAGGAGTGTTCGAGGTGCCGAAAATTAACCCGCTAGCGCGGCCAAAAATGTTTGCGCAGTCTGAGTTTGCAAGCGCTCGATCAAGCGCCTCATGAATTGACTTGAGAAGATCAAAGTTTGTAAGCGGCGGACCAGGACTTCCTCCTTGGTCACCAACGCCGACTTCCTCCTCTGTCCCACCCGGGCCGCCAGCACCGCCACTTCCAGCATAGGTGGTGCCAACACATTCCGGGCCACACGTTCCGGTCGCGTAAAAGTCTGCAAGACCCTGTGGATCGTACCTGTTAACCGGATCGTTGCGCGTATATGAGTAACGATTCCAGCTTCCCGGATCCGTCGTACCCGCGCTATTGATGTACGGGTCTGCGCTCATAAACCGCCCCAACCCGCTGTTATAGAACCGTTGGTCCGCATAGCTCAACCCCGTATTCGTGTCCGACCAGTACGTCGCAAA
>CAXSIG010000655.1:1442-3502 GCA_964237255.1 uncultured Bryobacteraceae bacterium | reverse complement strand
ATCGAGCGCCGCAAAATCCCGAGCCATACCCGCTTTCGACAATGCCAAGGAGACTTTGGGAGAAATGTTCGAAATGCTGGACGTGAATGCCTGCACGCCGACGGCGAAGTAGGTGGGGGCGCAATCGTCGCCCAAGCCCCCCAGCCAAGCTAACCGGTCGCCGACCTTCTGCATGATCCGGCTGTATCGCATTCCGTTGCCTTGCCCGTCCTTCCAGGCAACCAGAGTCGGAACCCGGTCGGCCAGGCGCGCCACTTGATCGGGAGAAAGATTTGCCCAATCGCGGCTGTAGATCATCAAAGGGAGATCCGTGGCTTTACCGATCGCTTCGTAGTAGCCGAACAGCCCTTCTTCCGGAGCATTGCTGTAGTACGGTGGCAGCACCAGCAAGCACTCCGCTCCCGCCTTCGCCGCACGTTTTGCGATATCCACGCCCATCGCCGCGTTGAATCCGGTACCCGCGACAATGGGCATTCGTCCTTTCGCAGCCGCAACCGCCGCCCGGACCACCTCTTCGGTTTCCTCCGCTGAGAGCGAATACAGTTCCCCGGTGCCTCCCGTTGCCACCATCGCGCAGAACGGATACGCCGCCATTTCGTCGACATTGCGGGTAAGGGCGTCTAGATCCAGCGAAAGGTCCTGTTTGAAAGGCGTCACCGGAAAGCCGAATACACCGGTAAGCTTCCGGGCAAAGTCTCGTTGCGTCACGTGTCCAGTTGTAACACGAAGAAAACGCGCGGAGAACTTTCGGTCTTACGCCTTACTACTCGGTTTAAGATGATTTTCGTAACGTGGAGATTAACGGGTTCGTTGCGCCAGAGACCGCGTTGCGCGACCACCGCTTCGATCGAGAAATCCCTGGACCGCCATAACGGGGATAAGCTCCTTCTTGCCGACCCTCTCTACGCCCGCCGCGTCCGCGATTCTCTGCTCTACGGCGACCGCGAACAAGGCCACTACGATCTCCATGCCTGGGTGATCCTCCACAATCATGTTCATGCGTTGATGGACCCTCACACCGGCACGGTTCGCATTGCCGAGACCGTGATGGACGCAAGCGAACTTGCATGCGCCCGCCGCTTTTGGGAACGGGAAAGTTTAGAGCGCCCCATTCGGACGCGCGCCGAGTACCTGAAGACTGTGGAGTACATCCACAAGCATCCCGTCCGGGACAACTTAGTGGAGCGGGCCGAACAGTGGGATTGGTCGAGTGCCAGTTCGGATGTTCCCATGCGCCAGTATGAGCCGAGTCCTCATCACTACCCGTTTGTTTCTACGTGTCAGCAAGCCGCGCTGCGGCTCTGACAGTGGACTCTTTTCTTCGGGACGTTTGGCGCAATAAAATTATCTTCCATCAATCGACGTGGAATCGGCACATCGTTTCAGGACACCCCGAGATGGCCGCGCATCGCTGGGCAATTGTAGCTTGCGTCGAGGATCCCGATGCGATTCGATTGAGTAAGGAAAGCGCTCAAGCTCTGGTTCATGAGAAGTCGATTGATAACCTAGCACCCGAAAACCTTGTTCGGGTGATCGTCAGATATAACGGCACTGATTTCTTGACAGGACTCCTCAGCGGCGTTGTCGTGACAGCCTTCCCGGTCAATTCAATGAAGTACGGCGGATCACGCGTTGGGCGCTATATTTACAGAAGGACTTCGTGAGGAGACCCGAATGACTGTTTCTTACGACAAACTCACCGACGTGCTCTACGTAACCTTCTCCCAACCAAAGCACAGCGCCGATTACGTCGAAGTAGATGGCGGCATATCGCGGACGGATGCGTCTGAGGAACGAGTCGTCGGTCTAACCATTCCATTTTTTCTGGAGAAGATGGAATCGAGAGAATCGATGACATTTCCTGAAATCGGACCTGTTCCCTTTAGTGAGGAAACTGTTCAGGCTCTGCACGAAGCGCGTTCGGAGGAACGCCGGACGGAGCCGCTCCCCGTTTAGCGTCTACCAACGCGGGAGCACGCGCTCCCAATTTGGATCGACGTGCTTTCGCATCTCCGCCGTATCGTCACGCTTACGCAGCGGAATCGATTTGTAACGTTCTT
>CAXSIG010000655.1:0-1432 GCA_964237255.1 uncultured Bryobacteraceae bacterium | reverse complement strand
TCGCCGCGCGCCACCTGGTCATAATCGAGCGTCACGCCCAAACCCGGCTTATCCGGAATCCGCACCGCGCCGTTGTGAAACTTAATCCGGCCGCCTTCCACCACTTCATCGCGTTCGGTCTGCCACGGGTAATGCGTGTCGCAGGCGTACTTCAAATTCGGACACGCCGCGGCGACGTGCGTCATCGCCATCATGCTTACGCCCAGATGACTGTTCGAGTGCATCGAAAGCCCCATTCCCAGCACACCGCAAAGATGAGACAGCAACTGCACTTGCCGTAAGCCGCCCCAGTAGTGCGGGTCCGACAGCACGATCTGAACCGCATCCATTGCCTTAGCCTTCGCTACATCCGGGAAGCTGGTCACAGCCACGTTGCTGCCGAAATCCGTCGCAATCCCCTCGGCCAGCAAGCGACGGCGCACCTCCGCCATCCCTTCCAGTTCCGGGCACGGGTCCTCAAGATACCCACCGTTCGACAACTCTTCCTTTAGCGCCTCGCCAACTTTGACCGATGTCTCGACGCTCCAAGCGCAATTCGGATCGATCCGCAGCGGCACGCTCGGCCCAAACTCCTGCCGCAGTTGTCGAATGCTCTCGATCTCTTCTTCCGGGTCCAGCACGCCGCCTTTCAGCTTGATTTCGCGAAAGCCATACTGCGCGATCATCTGCTTGGCCTCACGTACCGTAGCGGGAGCGCTCAACACCTCGCCGTACTCGTCTTCCCGTTTGTCGTCCCCGACTCCGCCGCCGCCGCCGTGCTTGTAGAACAGGTACGCGCTGAAACTTACTTCATCGCGAACACGCCCGCCGATCACGTCGCACACGGGCCGGTTGATAGCCTTGCCGATGATGTCGAGGCACGCAATCTCGATCGCGGCAAACGTGCGCGCATACAAATCCAGCGGATTCTCACCCGGAACCAGGAACGTCTGACTACGTCCACCAGGAACCGCGTTGGCATCGGATGAGGCACGCGCCGTCAGATCTTCAAACAGGCCGGCAAGCTGGAAGGGGTCCATGCCCACCACACGCTCAGATATCGACTGTAACGCTCCCAGCGGAACGTCGCCGCCATAGGTCTCGCTTATGCCGGTAATGCCGTCATCCGTCTTGAGTTCGACTATCGTGCGCAACGCGAACGGCGCATGAAGTCCATAGGAACTACGAAGTGGCGGATCCGCAATCGCGATGGGATGGAGGGTTACCGAAGAAATCTTCATGGGCAGAGCGCGATGCTCTTAGCCCTTACGCGAGCCGCGACGCTGGTTCTTCAGCTTTGTCTGCCGAATCTTCGCCTTCTTGCGCTTCGGCTTGGTGATCAGAAATGTGCCGCTACCCTGGTTGTCTGCTTGGAAAAGCTTACTCTCGTCTGCCATAAATCAGGTTTCATTGTAGCGCTATCGTAGGAGTACTTAGCCGAATGGGGACCCTG
>CAXSIG010000654.1:0-3508 GCA_964237255.1 uncultured Bryobacteraceae bacterium | reverse complement strand
ATCGTGCTGCAGGTGGACGATCACGCGCGCGTTGATTTCAAGTTGCAGGTGGGCGCTACGAGCGACAGCGTGCAAGTTACCGCAGAGGTGCCGCAAACGGAAACAGACACCTCATCCTTAGGGTCCGTTATCGACAATCGCAAAGTTGTGGAGTTGCCTTTGAACGGCCGGCAGTTTTATAGCCTTGCGCTTTTAGTTCCCGGCGTGGCTCCTGCCGCACAGGGTTCGATTTTGAGCTTCCGCGGTGGTTTCAACGTCGCCGGCGCAAGCGAATTGAACAACAACTTTACGCTGAACGGCTTGGACAACAACAACCAACTATTAAGCGCTCCCGCATTCCGGCCGTCAGTGGACGCCATCCAAGAGTTCAAGATCCTCACCGGAATCTTTCCGGCTGAGTACGGTCGGAACTCTGGCAGCCAAGTTATCGTGACGACGAAATCGGGGACTAACGGCTTTCACGGATCTGCTTTCGAGTTCCTTCGGAATCAAATCTTCGACGCGAAAAATTTCTTCACACCGGCGAGTATCGCAAATCCCTCGTTTAAGCAGAACCAATTTGGCGGAACTTTCGGCGGACCGATCGTGCGCAACAAAACATTTTTCTTTGCGAGCTATGAAGGGACACGATCCACGCAGCAGATCACTGCTCTAACCAATGTTCCGACTGTCGCAATGGTGAATGGCGACTTCTCCGCGATTCCGAGAACGATTATCGATCCGACCACTGGCTTGCAGTTCCCTGGCAACATAATCCCGCAGAGTCGGCTCAGCCCCGCAGGACTGTTCTTAGCTAAGTTGTATCCCATTCCCACTTCTGCAACACCTGCCGGCCAGCTTCCAACAAACAACTACACATTCAATCAGCCGCAGGTGGACAGCCTAAACCTAGGATCTGTGCGCGTGGATCATCAGTTCTCACAAAACGACACGGTAACTGTTACGTTCAATGATTTCGAAGACGCCACCTTGACCCAGGCCAACACCGTGTGCGGCTCGCGCTTAGTTCCAGGTTTCGATTGTAATGTGACCCTGTTAGCTCGCCTTGGCGGTTTGACTGAAACGCATATATTCAGCCCGAGTCTGATTAATCAGGTACGGTTTGCTTACTCTGAATTTCAGAACCCTCGCGCTACAAACGATCAGAGTATCAACTTCCTCCAGATGTTCAACATCACCGGCACGCGTCTAGATGGCCCGGCCCGCACCGGCGTTCCTTCCGTAAGCGTCACCGGCTTTGCGGGACTTGGCGAACCAACGAACTTCCCTCAAGTCCGCACGGACAACACGTTCCAACTGGCGGATGACCTGACATGGAACCGCGGCAAACACGCGTTCAAGTTCGGCACGGATCTTCATCGGTTCCAATCCAACGGAACCATCGTTGGAAACGGTCGCGGATCTTACACGTTCAGCGCGCAGAGCAGCGCGCCAACCACGGGCTATGCCTTTGCCGACCTTTTGCTCGGTATCCCGACCAGTACCGCCCGCAGCCCGCTGAGTCCGCGCATTTACGACCGTACTGGCCTCTACTCCGGCTACGTGCAGGACGATTGGAAACTCAGTCCGAAGCTTACGCTTAACATTGGTTTCCGTTACGAGTACAACCTTCCGACGTTCGAGAAGTACAACACGCTAAGCAACTTTAACCCAAAGACCGGAGCCATCGATATTGCAGGACAGAACGGAAATCCGAAGGGGCTTTGGGATCCCAACTACAAGGACTTTGAGCCTCGTTTTGGATTCGCGTATTCGCCGTTCAGCAACTCGCGGACGGTGATTCGTGGAGGCTATGGGATCTTCTACAACTCACCGGCGTTAAACGCAGTAAATAGCGGCCCACAACAGAGCAACGCTCCGTTTACTTCCGCGCAGACATTCACTTCCAGCTTCGTGCTTCCCATCACGCTAGCAAACCCTTACCCTACAGCCGGAACTGGCATGGCTGCTCTGACTCTCTCTGCATTCAACCGCCATCAGCCGGACCCGCAGATCCAGCAATGGAGTGTCAACGTTCAAAAAGAGCTTACGCGCTCCATGGTGCTGGAAATCAATTATCAAGGCTCAAAGGGAACGCACCTTCCGCTCTACTACAACATCAACCAACCGCTGCCTGGGCTTGGAACTGTGGCGCAGAAGCAGGCAGCGCGTCCCTATCCGCAGTATGGCAATATCAACTTTTCTGACGCTGTTGGCAATTCCAGTTACAACGGCCTCCTCTCAAAATTGCAACAGCGTTACTCGAATGGACTCTCCTTCGTGGCTTCGTACACCTGGGGTAAATCGATCGACGAGTCTCCCGGCACGCCATATAACGTGGTTCCTTCACGCTCTGCTGCGGAATACCCACACAATTTTAAGCTGGAGCGTGGACTCTCCGGCTTCGACATCCGTCACCGTTTCGTCTTTAGCCCTGTTTATGAATTGCCGTTTGGCCGCGGACGGAAGTACCTTGCCAACGATGGTTACGCGGGTTGGGCGGTAAGCGGATGGGAAATCTCAGGCATCCTTTCGCTGCAAACAGGGCGGCCGTTTACTGTTTTGGTAAGCACGGATAACGCGAATGTACTAGGCAATGTAGACCGGCCGAATGTTATCGGTGACACGAACGCCGGGCCAAAGACGGCACAGCAATGGATCAACACTAGCGCGTTTCAGTTAGCGCCTGCGGGGACATTCGGCAATGAAGGCCGCAACGCAGTGATTGGACCCAGCTTGAAAAATCTGGATGTCAATCTCAGTCGTGTTTTCCGAATCACGGAACGGCTTGCAATTCAGTTCCGGGCCGAGTCCTTTAACGTCGTGAACCACCCGAATTTCCAACAGCCGGCACAAACGTTCGGAGTCGCGGGATTCGGATCCATCACAAGTGCGGAAGCACCACGTCAAATCCAATTCGGCGCGAAGGTTCGGTTCTAATTGCTTCGGTTGGTTGCGTTCAGCTTTACGCTTGCGGCCGCGTGCTTCGCGCAACCGATTATTATCCGGACCGCAAATGCGCTAGACGGCAAGGGTGGAGTGTTGACGAACACCACCATTGTGGTGGATGGTTCGAAGATCTTGCGTATCGATAAAGGATCGTCAAAGGCTGCCACTTACGATCTGAGCCGTTATACCGTGATGCCGGGTTGGATCGATTCGCACGACCACATCGGCTGGCACTTCAATCGGAATAATCGCGCGGACACAACCAAAGAAAGTCCAGCGGAGTTTGCCATCAACTCCGCAGGCAATGCTTATGTCACGCTGATGGCGGGCTTCACTACAATCCAGAGTTTAGGTGCGTTGACCGATCTGGATCTTCGCGATGCAACAGCGAGGGAAATCATTCCGGGACCACAAATCTTAACTTCGCTCGCTCCCTTGAACGAGAACTCCGGTACGCTGGAGCAGATTCGAGCGCTTGTGCGAGAGCGCGTTAACCAGGGCGCGGATTGCATCAAGCTATTCGCCACGAAGAGCATTCGCGATGGCGGCGCACAGACCATGACCGATGCACAAATCCAAG
>CAXSIG010000653.1:583-3509 GCA_964237255.1 uncultured Bryobacteraceae bacterium | reverse complement strand
TGACGAATATTGAAGGAGCTCAATCCCGCTCTCCTCCAGCGCAGGCAGCAACTGCTCCCGAAAACAGCGGTAAGCGCGCTCCATCAGCTGCGTGACGTTGGCGCGAATCGTTTCGAGCTGCTCGGTTAAGGGTAAGCGACCGTCGACAGCGGTGACAGAGCCGGCCGCAAGCTTCTGTTTCAGGACGGCGACGCGCACCATAAAAAACTCATCGAGATTGGAGCTGAGAATCGACAAGAACTTGACCCGCTCCAAAAGTGGATTCGCTGCGTCCTCTGCCTCTTCCAAAACGCGTCTCTGGAACGCAAGAAGACTCAGTTCACGATCCAGATAAAGTTGGGGATCGCGCAAATCCTTTGGATTGAAAACTTCCTTCTCGGGCTTGGACCGGCTCTTGTGCGGACGAACTTTTTTACCCGTCTGGTCTCTTGCGGCGTGATGCGAAGCCATTCTTCTGTAGTGTAGTGTCTCCCCGTAAAGGAGTCATGCCGCTGTAACGGGTCGGCAGGCTATATTCAAAAGACAACGCGCGCCCGTGATCAGAGTCAGCCTATTTCGAAACCGCGTCTGGATCGCTTTTCTTCTCATCGCCGCCGCGCTCCTTGGGTTGGACTGGTGGTGGGATGCTTATGCGAAAGGAAGTGGAAACCCCGGCGATCCACTGCTGCGCCGGTCCGGCGAACTGCTGATTGCCGGTGCCCTCGCGCAAAGCATCGCGTATATCTTTTCGCTGCTGCTTGCCAAGCGTATCCGGCATCTACAAGCACTAACCGAGCGATTGCTGGATTCGAGCACGGCCGCCGCGGATTCGGAGATGCTTCACCCCAGCGATGAGTTAGGCATCCTCAACCAGTCGCTTCACCGGATGAGTATGCGGATTCGCGATCTTCTCGATCGCGTGAACCTGGAATCTGGCCAGCGCGACGCGATTCTCTCCGGCATGACGGAAGGCGTTCTCGCGGCCGATAACCGCTTGCAGGTAATCTTCTGCAATGAATCGCTTGCCGCCACTCTCGGCGCTTCCCTGCCTGTGCATGCCGGGACACCTGTTTTGGATATGGTTCGCGACCCCGAGTTGGTCAACATGTTGACCCATGTTATTGCGACCGGCGATCCCATTAAGCGGCGTTTGCAACTCTCGGCCGGAGAGGGAAAAACGTTCGAAGCGCAAGCCGCGTCCTTCGCCATGCCGAACAGTCGCGGCGTGCTGGTGATTCTTCACGACGTCACAGACATTGAGCGTCTGGAGCGGGTCCGAAAAGATTTCGTCGCCAACGTATCGCATGAGCTGCGCACGCCATTGACCGCAATTCGCGGCTATGCCGAAACGCTGCTAGGCGGCGCGTTGGAGGACCGTGACAACAACCGGCGCTTCGTAGAGATCATTCAGGCCCATGCGATTCGCCTCAACAACATCGCCGCGGACCTGATGATTCTTTCGGAACTGGAAAGCGGTCGAGCCGCCCCCGAGCCGGAGCGTGTCTCCATCAAGGACGCGGTGGATATGGCGCTTAGCACCGTCGATTCCGAGGCTCGCGTTCGCGGCGTTTACCTCGAAAGCTTCGTCGCCGATGGTTTGGAAGTTCTCGGCCACAAGATCCGCTTGGAACAAGCGCTCGTGAATTTGTTGGACAACGCGGTAAAGTTCAATCGCCCCGAAGGCGAGGTTCGGCTTCACGCCGATTTCACGCCGGAAGGAAAGATCTCGATCACGGTTTCGGATACCGGCAGCGGCATTCCGTCGAGCGACCTTCCGCGCATTTTCGAGCGGTTCTATCGAGTGGACCGCGCCCGGTCGCGCGCCGTGGGCGGAACCGGGCTTGGCCTATCCATCGTGAAGCACGTCGTGGAACGCATGGGCGGCAGTGTTCGCGTGGAAAGCACCATTGGGCGCGGCTCCACGTTTACTCTGTTGCTCTCGCCATCTGACGTAGCCGCCGAGCTGTACGCCCTTAATTCCCAGGAGGATAACCCGGACGCAACCCCACTTCTACCAAGGTAGTGTTTGGCCCAGGTGAATATACGCTCCGGTCGGCCCGCCGGCGGGTAGCGTCGCTAGATCCACCTCGGTCTTCGCGCCTTCCGGGATTTGCATCGGCGCTGCATCGGTGCCCATGTCCGTCTTCACCCAACCAGGATGGGCCGCGTTGACTTTGATCTTCGTGTCTTTCAGCGCGTGCGCCAGGTGAACGGTGTAGGCGTTCAAGGCGGTTTTCGAAGCGTCATACGCGAACGATTTCGACGCGTAAATCGGCGATTTCGAATCGCTATGAAGGGCCAGCGAGCCAAGAATGCTGGAGACGTTTACGATGCGCCCCGCCTCACTTTTCCGAATGAGCGGCAACAGGGCGGACGTGAGTGAGACCACGCCGAAAAAGTTCGTATCGAAAGTCTTTTGCAACATCTCGTCAGACGTGGTCAGAGTGTCGTTCGCCTGAAACTCCTTGCCCAGCATGACGCCCGCGTTGTTCACCAGGATGTCCAATTTGCCGAATTTTTCTTCAATAAACTTGACCGCGTCGCCGTAGTGCGCCGGGTCCGTGACATCCAGCGCCAACCCATAAGCATCGATCTTTTCGGCTTTTAGCTTCTCCGCCGCGCCATCTGCTTTCGCCTGGTCTCGCGCCGTGACGATTACCGTAATTCCCTTCTGTCCCAATTGCCGGGCGGTTTCAAAACCGATCCCCTTATAAGCGCCAGTAATCAGCGCAACTTGATTTGCCATATGACTTCAAGATTGTGAACCCCGCGAAAAGTTTCAAAGAGCGTTCGCGCATGATTTAGAATTGAAGTATTGTCGGGGCGTAGCGCAGCCTGGTAGCGCATCTGCTTTGGGAGCAGAGGGTCGCGAGTTCGAATCCCGCCGCCCCGACCACATTTAGTCGCATTGACCGGAATACCTGCGGCTCACAAGTACCTTCAGAGC
>CAXSIG010000653.1:0-573 GCA_964237255.1 uncultured Bryobacteraceae bacterium | reverse complement strand
TCGAATCCCGCCGCCCCGACCATCTCATCACCTCCATGATCGGGCGCGGATGGAAAGCCTTTAGACGATGGCGGTACACCGTGCAGCATCGATTACTCTGCAAACACTGTCATGACAGGACGGATTTCCGATTGACAACTATTCATCCTGAATGTCCGTCACTCTGAGACGTTCTCCACCTTCACCGGCGCATGATGTTCAAGAGCGACTTCGAACACCGGAAGAGAAGCGCACATCCCCTATGACCTGCCTCGAATTTGTCTACCAAACACGCTCCCTGTTGCTTATGCCCGTCGTCCTGCTCGCGGGCATTGCGCATGGCCAGATTCCCGATTCCGCCCCGGATGTCGTGGCCGGTATTCCGGTCAACTACACCGAGGCCAAAGCGGGATCCTACACTCTCCCAGACGCTCTCAAGCTCGACGGTGGACAATCGGTCCGGGACGCGACGACTTGGTACGAGAAACGTCGCCCGGAGATCCGTAAGTCGATCGAGGACAACTGGTTCGGTCGCGCCCCTGGTCGTCCGAAGGACATGACCTTCGACCAAGTCGAGCAGGACACCCCAGCGTT
>CAXSIG010000652.1:1026-3512 GCA_964237255.1 uncultured Bryobacteraceae bacterium | reverse complement strand
AATACTGGCGAACCCGCGGGACGCGATTCCTTGCGGCTCATCGTTTTGCCGCGCGATGCCGCTGCGGATTTGCTGCTTCGCAAACTGAATCTGTTCGTCGCGAAATTCGGGTGTTGTCAACACGTCGCGGAAGAGGGCGAGTACTTCGTCCGAATTCTCCTTCAGAGCGTTGAACGACACCGTCCCGATGGATTCACCGATGTTCGACTCCACCGCAGCCGCGATATCTTCCAGACGTTCGTCGATCTGCTCGCCTCGCTTCGCTTTCGTTCCGCCACTGCGAATCGCAGCCCCCGTGACTGTAGCCAGACCGACCTTATCGGCGGGGTCGAACAGGTTGCCGGTACGAACCAGTGCCTGACCGCGAACCGTAGGCACATCGTGGTTCTCCAACAACAACACCTGCATGCCATTCGCAAGCGTATAGGTTTCGATTTTCGGAGTCTTCAGCTCCGGCAAGGGCGGGTACTTCAGATCGCGATAGGATTGGGCCGACAACAGCGAGGCGGCGGCCAAATACAAAACAGCCCGTTTCACTTGGACTCCTTCGGCGCGACCAGCCAGCCCGAGGTTCGATTCTCATCGGAAAAATAACGGCTTGCCACGCGCTGCACGTCCTGCGCCGTGACGCGCTCTACGTCGTCGACATCGGTAAACATCTTGCGCCAGTCCCCGTAATTCGCATACGCATTCGCAAGCGATTGCGCCAAACCTGTGTTGCTATCCAACTGCCGGATCAAGGAAGCGCGCGCTTTGGTCTTCACTCGCTGTAACGAAGCTGCGTCGATTGGATCTTTCTTCAACCGGTCTAAAACGGCATAGAACGCCGTTTCGTTCTCGGCCAGTGTCTTACCGAGCGATGGAACCAGATAGCACAAGAACAAAGCGGGGTACTTCCCGCCGGGATAGGTAGCGTCGGCCGCGGCTGCCAGGGCTATCTTTTTATCGCGAACCAAGTCTTTATATAGCAATCCAGTCCGCCCACCGGACAAAATTTCCTGAATCACGTCGAACACTGCGTCGTCTTTGCTGTACTGGTCCGGGCGCTTATACGCGATCATCTCAATGGGCTGACTTGCCGAGACAATCTGCAACTGCTTTGCTCCTTCCTGGGCAGGCTCCACCGTCAGAACAGGTGGGGGCAACGGACGTTTCGGAATGGGCGCGAAGTACTTATTAGCCAAACGCCGCATGTCTGCCGGATTCACGTCGCCCACAATGCTGATGGTGATGTTGCCGGGAACATAATACTTGATCCGCAAGGCAAATTGGCGGTCATCGTCTCCGCCAATTTGCCTTGCGGATCACTCTCGGCGCGCATCCGGCGCTCTTCGCGGACTACTTCGCGCTCCTTGTAAAATTCCCGAAATACGGGACGAATAAAGCGCCCGCTTTCGAGGAGAAACCACAACTCCGCGCGGTTGGCCGGAAGGCTATAGAAATAGTTGGTGGAATCTTCCCCGGTAGTGGCGTTCATTCCCACGCCGCCGTTTTCTTCAATCAGGCGCGGATACAAGTTTTGGTCTACGTAGCTGTTGGCCTTCTCCATCGCAGCCTTCAGATCGTCATCCAGCTTGTCGAGAGCGGCTTTGTTTGCGAGTTGTCCCTTGTTGCGTTCCTGGTCCAGACGATCGTAAGCCCGCTCCACCACATCGAGAGCTTTCTTCTCTTCGGGCCAGTTTGTCGATCCGATCTGCTCGGTGCCCTTGAACGCCATGTGTTCGAACATGTGAGCCATGCCGGTCTTACCGCCGGGATCGTCAACGGCTCCGGCATTTACGTAGGTGTGAAATGCAACTACGGGCGCCTGGTGACGCTCACAAACAATGAAGTGAAGACCGTTGGGGAGAGTAAATTCTGTGATTTTCTTCGAAAACTCTTGAAGATTTTGCGCTGAGGAAAGAACAGGAAGGGAAAGAAGGAGGAAAAACCGTTGCAATCGGGGAAGCTCCAAATCTCAATGTAACGCGAGCACTTGTTACACAAGTCCAACGCGCCTGAGTCTTGTGACGCGTTGCGCGCCCGTTGGTTGCGCAATTGAGACTTCGGACATCGAAGCGCGGGCGCTCACCGGAACGCCCTCGCAAAAATTACTGCCTAGGTCCGCCGAAGCGGGCGCCCTCAGGACCACCGTGACGCATAGCGCCGCCTGGGCCCCCGGGACCACCCATTCCGCCGGGTCCATGAAGCACCGCGTACTTCGCCTGTTGATCCACGGTCAGAAGTGCATAAAACGACGCCTGGGCTTTGCTGGACGCATCGAGTTCCTGACCGGTGAACGAACCGATCTGCGAGGAAAGATTGTCGATGGAAGCCACATCGTTTTTCGTAACAGCAGTTTGAAGCGCTGTTCGAGCGGTTTGGAGGTTGGTCTGGACTGCCGCCTCGGCACTAGCCGCATTTGTGAAAATACTGGTCGCCTGAGTCTGCTGTGCGGTGGTAAGCGTCAGCAGCTTGGTCAGACGCTCTACCTGACGCGTGGCCAT
>CAXSIG010000652.1:244-1016 GCA_964237255.1 uncultured Bryobacteraceae bacterium | reverse complement strand
TGTGGGCGTGGCTGGGCAACTGCCGCCGATAGGGCCAGCGTGCCTGTAGCGAGAACGTGCAGAAGATTTCGTTTCATTGTCGAGTTTCGATACTCCTTATTTAGTTGTACGCCTGTTTCGAGCAGCGGAATACAGCCAAGCTGTTAAATGGTAGTAAACTCTTGCCCTATTGGTTCCGCAGCCCATTTATAGCCTAGGCCGTGGACCGTAGTAATCAAAGTGGGTTGTTTGACGTCATCTTCCAGTTTTTGCCGAAGCCATGCAACGTGAACGTCCACTGTCCGGGTGGATTGTACAGACCGATACCCCCAGACTTGATTCAGTAGTTCTTCTCGCGACAGGGTGGCGCCAGGGTGTTCCACGAAGTATTTGAGCAACTGAAACTCGCGCGCGGAAAGTGAGACAGGCGTTCCATCCTTCGTAACCTCCGTGCTTCGCGTATCCAACTGGATGGGGCCGAACGTGAACCGCTTGGGCGCTTCGGGCAGGGAAGTGGCGTTACGGCGCAACAGGGCTTCAATGCGCGCCAGCAACTCCAGCATTTCGAATGGCTTCGAGAGGTAATCGTCCGCGCCGCGCTTCAGACCGGTAATCTTATCGATGGTTTGGCCCCGCGCGGTCAGCATCAGAATGGGGGTTTGTATGCCGCGCGCGCGCAGATTGGCGCAGACGTCATATCCGCTCCTCTTGGGCAACATGACATCAAGTAACACCAGATCGAACTGTCCCGAACGGGCGCGGGCCTCACCCGCTTCCCCGTCGGTCGCCGTGT
>CAXSIG010000652.1:0-234 GCA_964237255.1 uncultured Bryobacteraceae bacterium | reverse complement strand
CAAAATACGACTCATGCGGTCTGGTCCACCAATCGGACGGAACCGGCAGCGCCCGGGAATTCGATGGGGAGTCGAAGCACGAACTTACTGCCTTTGCCGAAGGTGCTTTCTACCGCTAAATCGCCACCGGCATCGCGCGCGAGGATGCGATCCATTATTTTACGATCGGCGCTTCGCCAGAGAGCGCGTGGCGTGGCGCGGCGCGGTGGCCGCTGCCGGACGCCAAGGCGACCA
>CAXSIG010000651.1:2496-3513 GCA_964237255.1 uncultured Bryobacteraceae bacterium | reverse complement strand
TCCATAATCACCGTTGTCGGGTGGATCAAAGACCCCGCGAGTAAATTGCGCTTTTCTACCCGGCCATCCGTCACGGCTCCGATCTGGAGTATTTCTTCCGGCACGAAGGTTCCCAATCCGCGAACATCCAGCAGCAGGTCTCCGCGTTTGGCGGTGTCGATCAACAGCGTGGAGCGCTCCACCGATTGGGCCGCGGGTTTCAACCGATAAAAACCCCACGTAGCAAGCGGGATTCCGAAAAGCAGAACTACACCGATGCCTATGCGCCGGAGCATTTTCCTGCGCTTATTCCCTTCGCGTTTTACGTCCATGAATCCTTTTAAGACTAATACCTTTCGCCGGGTAAATAGTTACAACGAGATTCGGCCTTTGCCCGTTCCTTGAAATGGCGCAATCGATTGGACGGGATTCAGCACGACTTGGGTAGGAAACTACTCGGCGCGAAGCGCATCCACCGGGTTTACCGCCGCGGCCCGGCGGGCAGGCACAAAGCTGGCCAGCATCGCCGAGGCGCCCAGCACGCCGATAACAAGCGCCAACGTCGGAATATCCCAGGACTGAACGCCAAACAACAAGCTACGAATCAAACTTGCCATGGCTATCGAAGCCGCCAAGCCAATTCCTAGTCCCGCAATCGCGATCCAACCGCCTTCCCGGATGACAAGCGCATACACAGAACCCCGACGAGCGCCCAGCGCCATTCGGATGCCGATTTCGCGAGTCCTCTGATTTACGGAATAAGCGATGACGCCATATAAACCCACCGCGCTGAGAGTTAGCGCAACCAAGGCGAACGCGCCGACTAACCAGGCGGAAGAGCGGTGCATGTAGGCTGCGGCCGAGTTATCGACCCGGTCGGTCATGGTGCTTGGTTCGGTCGTCGTGATGTCGCGGTCGATTTGGTGGATTGCCGCATTGATTTCGGGCAGTAGCGGTGCGTCGGCCTGTGAAGCGCGGACGACTACAAAAAATTCACGGTCGGCGTTCTGATAAGCGGGGAAATAAACGGTAGGCCGA
>CAXSIG010000651.1:0-2486 GCA_964237255.1 uncultured Bryobacteraceae bacterium | reverse complement strand
AGCTGTCCTTCCTTGATATCCTCGACGACGCCGACAATCTCGATGGGCTTTGAGGATGTCGAGAGAAAAGAGATTCTTTGGCCGAGTGCATTCGTGCCGGGAAAATGCACCTTCGTGAACGCTCGATTCACAATAGCCACAAGCGGCTTCGATGCATCGTCCGATTCCGCGAATGAGCGGCCCTGTACGATCCGCGCGCCCAGAGTTTCAAAATACGCGGGGCTAACGTCGCGCTGGGGAGTGTCGTTATGTTCGCCGTGCCAAGGCCGGCCCACAATGCGAAGCCACGTTGTATCGCCCCAATGAGTAACGGGAATGTCGCTCGTCGTCGCGACGGACTTTACCCCCGGCAGGTTTGCGAGCCGAGCAATCACCTGTTGGGTCAATCGGACTGCTTGCGCGTCGTTCGGGTATCTGGCCTTAGGCGCGGCGACGTACATGGTGGCCAGATGATCCGGTTGCATGCCGATGCTTACATGCAAAAGCAAATACAGGCTCTTAACCATCAGGCCCGCCGAAACCAGCAGCACGGTTGCACAAGCGAGTTCCACGATCGCCAGTTTCGATCCAAGGCGCCGCCAAGCGTTACCAGCGGAGCCTCGACTGCCTTCTGCCAGTCCGTCGCGGAGTTTCGAAAACGATGCGTGCAGGGCCGGAGTCAATGAAAATAAAACGACTGCGCCGAGCGAGAATGCCCCTGCGCATAGTAGCAGGCGGAAGTTCAGACTCAGTCCATTCAGATAAGGCATGCCTGCAAGCATGTTCGCGGGAATCAGCTTGATCAGAAGTTGTATCGCCCACCATGCAGCGAACAGACCGGTTGCCGAGCCCGCGATTACAAGAACCAGACTTTCCGTCAGGAACAAACGGATTAGACGGCCGCGTCCGGCTCCTAACGCCGTGCGGACCGCCAACTCGCGCCGCCGCGATTCGGACCGGGCCAGGAGAAGACTTGCGACGTTTACCGTTGCGATCAGCAGCAATAGACCCGCTCCGCCCAGCAACGCTAATAGAATTGGACGAACGGTTCCAACGATCGTATCGCTTAACGACGACAGCGTCGCACCTTGATCGCGGTTGGAATCGGGGTACTGCTGTTCCAGTTGTTTGGCGATACGGATAATGTCCGTAAGAGCGGCTTCGGACGAGACGCCATCTTTCAAGCGGGCGATGCCGTAAATTCCATGGCAGCTTCGGCGCAGGTCGCACTCGCTCTTGGCGTGAAAGACGGTCCAGTATTCCGCGGGTTCGGCGGGCGCGAAATGAAAGTCGCTGGGGAGCACACCCACGATTGTGATTGGATCGCCATCGAGAGTTACGGTCTTGCCGATTACGCCGGGGTTGCCATCGTATCGTTTTCGCCACGCCGCATGACTAAGAATCGCGGTGCTCGCTGCGGACGGATTGTTCTCGCCCGCGAAGAAGTCGCGGCCTAGCGCGGGCGTGACGCCCAGTGTCCGGAAAAAGCCATCGCTCACGCGTGCCCCTCGCACGGGCTCAACGCCGGAAGAACTCGTCAGGACGAAGCCGGCACGCCGGTACATTTCGAGCGATTGAAAAACGCCGTTGCGCTGTTTCCAATCCAGGTAATCCGGGTAAGACAGATTACACTTTGGGCAGGAAGGCAATGACGTCTCAAATACGGCGACAAGCTTCTGTGGATCCCGATAAGGCAACGGTTTCACCAATGCCGCGTCTACAAAAGCAAAAATCGCCAGACTAGCGCATAGCCCCAGGGCCAGCATAAGGATCGCGGTAATGGCAAAACCAGAACTCTTTCGCATTTGCCGGATAGAGAAAGAGACGTCCTGAATAAAGCTATCGATCAAGCGGAGATGGCGCATTCGTATCCTCCTTGACTGTATTCACAGTGAGACGCGACCAAATCAATTTTGATAGTTCTCTCTACCAGTCTCACTCGCACTCCGGAAGTTTTTATTCGTAATGGAGCGCCCTCATCGGACTCACCGATGTCGCCCGCCTTGCTGGTAGCCAGCTCGCGAGCAGTGCCACCAGGATGAGAACTCCCGCCATCGTTGCGAACGTCACGAAATCGAACCGGCTGACTTCGAACAGGAGCCCTTCCAGTACCCGAGTCAGGCCCGCCGCTCCCAAGCAACCGGCCACTGCTCCCACAATTGCAAGAAACGCGCCCTCCCGGAGCACCTGCGCCAGGATGTCCCCGCGCTCTGCTCCAAGCGCCATCCTCACACCGAATTCCGACGTTCGCTGCGCTACCGAATACGAAACCACTCCATAAATCCCAAATCCGGCCAGCACCAGCGCCAAGCTCGAAAACGCGGTTAAGACCATCGCTAAAAATCTCGGCTGCGACTCCGTCGAGGCCATCACATCCTCCATCGTCCGTACGTGCGACACCGGCACCGAGGGATCCGCTTTTGCGATCGCATCCCGCACTGCGTTGGCCACCAGTTCCGGATTGCCGCTGGTCCGCACGATAGCGTAGCTACCCCGCGAAACGCTTC
>CAXSIG010000650.1:0-3515 GCA_964237255.1 uncultured Bryobacteraceae bacterium | reverse complement strand
GATCCGCGGTCATCGGTCAATTCCTCACGGAAGTCGTTGTCCTGGCCTTAACGGGCGCGGCACTCGGGCTGTGTCTCGCCGCCGGAGCATCTCGCGTTTTCCGAAGCCTCGCCGGCGATCTGCCCCGCGTGCAGGACATAAGCCTGAATGGGGCCATTCTGGCCTATTCGATATCCTGCGCGGTCGCTGCGGCATTGCTGTGCGGAATATGGCCCGCCGTTCGATTCAGCCGACAAGGTTTGGCCGCGTCTCTCGCGCAGGGTGGACGCACGCGAACCGCGGCCCGCAACTCCGCGCAGTTTGTTTTGGTAGGTGTTCAGGTGGCTCTCGCTGTGACTTTACTCTCCGGAGCAGCGCTTCTTCTGCGAAGCTTCCATCAACTCGGCCGCGTTTCCCCTGGTTTTGATGCAGAGCATGTGCTCACTTTTCACATCAGCAGTTCCTGGGGGGAAACGACCAATCCGGATGCGCAAAAACAACGGACGCAGCGAATCCTTTCAGGATTAGGAGCACTGCCCGGTATCGCTGGCACCGCAGTGGCAGCGAGCCTCCCAGGTATCCCGAACAAGTATGCGGTTGAGCTTCAAACGAAAAAGGGCCGCGGGGATACTGAGCCCAAAATGCTGGCGGAATCGCGCTGGGTGACGCCGGGATATTTCGGCGCTTTGCGAATCCCATTGCTGGCAGGCGAAATGTGCCGGGAAGAAGCCCATTCAGTAACCGCTATGGTGAATCAAAAGTTCGCGCGACGCTATCTTGGCGGCACCGGAGCACTGGGGCGTCACATTCTTCAACCTGGCAACGCGTACTTCCCTGAAACCGAGATCCGCGGCATCGTCGGGGACGCGCGAGAAAACGGACTCGACCATGATCCACCACCCACTGTCTACTCCTGCGCCGGCAACCTGCAACCGGGCATCTTCTTCCTGGTAAGAACTCAGAACGAGGCAAGCGGGGTAGTCGCAGAGATTCGACGAAAGTTACATGAGCTTGAGCCGCAACGCTCCCTGTACGACGTAAAACCGCTGAACGACATTATCTCGGATGGCTATGCGGAAGGCCGTCTTCGCACCGTCCTGCTAAGCTGCTTTGCGTTCACGGCCGTCTTGCTGGCAGGCGTTGGACTCTATGGAAGCCTTAGTTATCTGGTGAGTTTACAGCGTCGCGAGATCGCCGTTCGGCTGGCCATTGGCGGCAGACCAACCGAAGTGCTCTGGATGTTCCTAAAGCGCGGTTTAGTATTGGCCTTGCTTGGCTGCATCGCGGGACTCGCCATGGTGATGGCTTCGGGAAAGTTACTTCGCAGCATGCTATACGGAGTCACGCCAAGCGATGTACCGACGCTAACCGGCGTTATCCTTGCCATCTTTGCAATCGCGAGCCTGGTATCGTTCGTGCCGGCTTTCCGGGCCTCCCGCCTAGACCCCATGCAGGCGTTGCGGGAAGACTAAGCTACTCGATGTCGCGCCATCGCCGGCCATCCCGACGCAACAACTCGTCCGAATCGCGAGGCCCCCATGTTCCCGCCTTGTAGTTCGGGAACGATCTTGCAGGCAGCGCCTTCCATACATCGATCACGGGCGACACAATGTTCCACCCCGCTTCCACCATATCGGCACGTTGAAACAGCGTCGCGTCACCGATCATCCCGTCATAGAGCAGACGCTCGTAACCAGTGCTCGGCTCACTGCCGAAGTAATCGACATACTTAAAGTCCATGTTGACCGACCCCACGTGAACAGTCGGCCCGGGAACCTTCGCGCCAAAACGAAGCGAGATGCCTTCATCCGGCTGGATATGCATTACCAGCAGATTGTGACTTAACTTTTCAACCGGCGTATCTCGGAAAAGAACGAACGGCGCGCGCCGAAACTGAATCGCGATCTCAGTCAAACGCTTCGGCATTCGCTTTCCCGTGCGGATATAAAACGGAACGTCGGCCCAGCGCCAGTTATCGATCATCAGCTTCAGCGCCACGAACGTCTCCGTATGAGAATCGGCCGAGACGAACGGCTCTTGACGATACGGCGGGACCGGTTGCCCATCGATGGTTCCTTCGTCGTACTGACCGCGCACCGCTCGCGTCAGCACGTCTTCGGGATTCGAAGGCTGGATGGCATGGAGAATCTTCGCCTGTTCATCGCGAACAGCGTCGGCCGCGAAAGAGATCGGGGGTTCCATCGATGTCAGCGTGACCAATTGAAGGATATGGTTTGGCACCATATCCCGAAGCGCTCCCGCATGATCGTAGTACCCGCCGCGCCGCTCGACGCCAAGCTCTTCCGCAACGGTAATCTGGACATGATCGATATAACGCCGATTCCAAACAGGCTCAAAGATGCCGTTAGAAAATCGAAAAACCAAAATGTTCTGAACGGTTTCTTTGCCCAGGTAATGATCGATCCGATAAATCTGCTTCTCGGTCAATACCTGCGCGATATCCTTGTTCAACGCCTTTGCGGATTCCAGATCGCTCCCGAAAGGCTTTTCAATTACTACGCGCCGCCACGTTCCACCCTCTTCGACTACCAGGTTCGCTTCGCCCAGCTTATGGACGATCTCACCGAAGAACTGCGGCGCGGTTGCTAGATAGTAAAAATAATTGCCGGACGTGTGATGCCGTTCATCCAGTTGCGCCAGCAGCGATTTCAGATCCTGAAACTTGGAACTGTCCCGGAAATCGCCACGAAGATAATAAAGACGTTCTAACAGCCAGTCGCAGAGTTGATGGTCGATCGGTTCGGGAGCGAACTGCTCAATATCTTTACGGACCTTATCTCGAAACTGGTCCTCATTTAAGTCATCGAGCGCGAAACCGATAACTGCAAAGTCCTTTGGAAGATGGCCGCTCTTACCCAGGTTGTAAAGCGCCGGAATCAGTTTGCGCGACGTTAAATCGCCAGCCGCGCCGAAAATTACCAGGACGCAACTTCCGGCGGGCTTTGCCGGTTCCTGAGGGAACCGATTCATGATTTATCGGCGTGCTGTTCCACGTGACCGCCAAAACCTTTTCGCATGGCGGAAAGCATCTTGTCGCTAAACGTGTGCTCCTGGCGCGAACGAAACCGCGCATAAAGAGAAGCGGCAAGCACATCGGACGGAACCGCTTCCTCAAGGGCAGCCATAATGGTCCATCGTCCTTCCCCGGAATCTTGCACATAGCCGGTGTAATTCGAAAGTGACGGATTCTCTCCTAAAGCGGAAGCCGCTAAGTCAAGCAACCAACTGGAAATCACACTGCCACGCCGCCAAACTTCCGCAACTTCCCCCAAATCGAGATCGTAGCGAAGATCCTCCGCAAGCTCCTTCGAATTTGCATTCTTGAGAATGTCGAATCCTTCGCCGAATGATTGCATGATGCCGTACTCGATTCCGTTGTGAATCATTTTGACGAAGTGACCGGCTCCGATGTTGCCGCAGTAAAGATAACCCTCTTCCGCAGTACCTTTCCCGGCAGGACGCCCAGGAGTGCGGCCCACATCCAGTTTTCACGGTGTACGGAATGCATGGCGCGT
>CAXSIG010000649.1:0-3521 GCA_964237255.1 uncultured Bryobacteraceae bacterium | reverse complement strand
CAGCTTCGAGGAACTCGCCTTCGTCGTTCGGGAAATTTTCGGAGTAGCGGACTTGATCCGATGGTTCGAGGATCGATTGGAGTATCTGTTTGCGGTCGCGCAGGGTGGCGACACGGAGGTCGTGGCCATCGAGGTAAAGAATGTCAAACAGCATCAGCGTTACGGGCTGGCGCTTCGCCATGTGAGCTACGGACGCTGCGTCCGAGTTCATGATGCGCGGCTGAATCAGAGCAAATCGGGAGATGCCTTTCGGATCGAGAACGGCGATTTCGCCATCGAGTATGGCTTCGGCGCAGCGAACTTTGTGAGGGAGCGCGCTTAGCTCGGGGTATTGGCGTTCGCAACGATTGCCGTTACGAGTGTAGATTTCGAGGTTGCCATCGCGAATGTAGCAGAGGGCGCGAATGCCGTCCCACTTGATTTCTAGGGTCCATTGGTCGCCGCGAGGCGGTACGCTTTGATTCAGGACCGCTCCCATGGGGGTGAGGACTCCAGGCATGGAGGAAGGCCTGACTCCCGCGATCTTCGTCTACTTGTGCTGGATCGGCTTCGGTGCTTCAACTGGGAGGTCGCGAGCGATTTCCTCCTGCGTTCGGCCGGTCTTCACGCTTCGCGCGTGCTCTTCGACATCCCAGCCTGGCTTGGCTTCGGCATCTTTCTTTTTGAGCAGCAGCCAATCGTTCCCTTTGCCCTTGCTTTTCATGTGGACGAGAGCAAATTCGCCCTTCAGTTTCTCGCCGGAGAGACGGAATTTCAGGTCGCCCTTGGCGATCTGGTCTAGCGGCGGCATGTCGCCCAAGAGTTCGAAGGTGCCTCGGTCCCAGAGCATGACGCTGCCGCCTCCATAGTTGCCGGCGGGGATGTTGCCTTCGAAATCGCCATAGCTGACGGGGTGATCTTCCACCATGGCGGCGAAGCGTTTGGGTGCGGGATCGAGCGTGGGGCCTTTCGGGACGGCCCAGGATTTCAGGGTCTGATCGATCTCCAGGCGGAAATCGTAGTGGAGATGCGAAGCGTTATGACGCTGGATGAAGAAGCGCGGGGAGACTAAGTTTGGAGCCGGTTTGGAAGGCTTCGGCTCCGGCGTTTTATCGAAATGGCGCTTGCGGGCGTATTCGTCGAGAGACATGACGCGCTGGAAATGTTTTCCATTCAATGATATACAGGGAGAACGGCGAGAGGATAGACGCGTATGGCGAGCATCTGGAAAGGGCATCTTACATTCGGGCTGGTATCGTTCCCGGTGCGGCTGTTTACCGCGGCGCGCGGAGAGACCATCAGCTTCAACCAACTTCACAAACACGATAATTCGCGCGTGAAACAAGTGCTGTTTTGCCAAGCGGAGGACAGGCAGATTCCGCGCACGGAGATTGTGAAAGGGTACGAGTACGAGAAGGACCGGTACGTGGTGATCGATGACGAGGACATCAAGAAGGTGGCCCCGAAGACCGCGAAGGCCATGGAGATTCTTGAGTTCGTGAAGCAGCAGGACGTGGACCCGGTGTACCTGGAGAGCTCGTACTATATGGGTCCGGAAGAAGGCGGCGAGAAGCCGTATGCGCTGCTATTCGAGGCTTTGAAAGATACGGGGTACTGCGGCGTGGCGAAGATCGCGATGCATAATCGTGAGCACATTGTGATTGTGCGACCGGGCTCGACCGGGATGATTTTGCACACGATGTATTACGCGGATGAGGTGAAGAAGCAGGACGAGTACCGGACCGACACGGAGAGCGTAAACGAGAAGCAATTGAACTTGGCGAAGATGCTGATCGATTCGCTGGCGGCGGAGTTTGAGCCGCAGAAGTATCACGACACGTATCGGGCGAACTTGCAGGAGATGATTCAGGCGAAGGTGGAGGGGCAGAAGGTGGTGGAGACGCCAGCGCCGCACTTTGCGCCTGTGATCGACATAATGGAAGCGCTGCGGAAGAGCCTGGAACAGAAGAAGAAGCCGGTTGGTCAGGCGATGACGGCGATGAGTGGGGCGGATCAGGACGAGGACATGGCTCCGGTTGCGAAGAAGCGGCGGGGGAAAGCGTCGGCGTAACGGCTTCGTGGAACTCTAGATGAGCGAAAGCACCGGAAGTGTTGCGGCTTCTATCTCAGTCAGCGCCGCGGGATTAGGCTTCTGCGTGAGAATCAGATGATCGGAATTCGCCAAGAGTTCGGGTAATGAGGCGGTAAGCAGCTTTCCGATGTGCGGAATAGCGGCCAGGACAAAGTTCTTATTCGCGCCGTAGATCTCGTCGATCTGAATGTGTGGGTCATAAACACGCACTTCGCGACCTTTTCCGATCAGATGTTCCAACAGAGTAACTACCGGGCTTTCCCGCAAATCGTCGGTGTTCTCCTTGAAAGCCAGCCCATAGATGCCGATCCTCTTCGCCTGTAAAGACATTACGCGATCTATCGCTCGTCGCAGGTGCTGATCGTTCGCAGGCAGCACGTTCTGCAACATCGGAAGATTTAAATCGAGCCGGGATGCGCGATAGGTAAGCGCCCGTAAATCCTTAGGGAGGCAACTACCGCCAAAGGCAAAGCCGGGCCGAAGGTAAGCCGCTGAGACGTTCAGCTTCTCATCCTGACACAGCGTGTGCATCACCTCCTGCGCCGGAATATCCAGCTTGTCGCACAGCGCCCCAATCTCATTCGCGAAGCCGATCTTAGTAGCGTGAAAGCAGTTGCACGCATATTTGATCATTTCGGCGGTGCGCAAAGTAACCATGCACGCCTTGACGTCTAGACTCTTATACAAGTCCGTGACACAGTGAACCGCGGCCGTGTCGTCTCCTCCAACTACCAGTAGAGAAGGCTCCATAAAATCGCGAACCGCAGTGCCTTCGCGCAGAAACTCGGGATTGGAGACTACGCAGGCATTGTCCGTGTCGCCCAGCGCCGGCATCACAACCTCCTCACAGGTCCCCGGAAATACTGTGCTGCGGATCACCACAATCAAGCGTTTCTTGCGTGCCCCGACAAGGGCGCCGATGTCTTCGGACACGCGCTTCAACTGCCCCAGCCCCAAATTTCCGTTCGGCTCGGACGGAGTACCCACACAGATCAGCGCAACCTCCGCATCGCTCAGGCCTTCTTCTAAGCTGGTGGTCGCCGTAAGCAAGCCATTTCGTGACGTCTCGCGAATAATCTCTTCCAAGCCCGGCTCATAAAACGGCGCCTTCCCGGCAAGGACATTCTTCACCTTGTATTCGTCGCGGTCAACGCCGACAACCTTATGGCCCAAGCGCGCCAGACACGCCGCCGTGACACATCCTACGTAGCCTAAGCCTAATACCGCAACCGTCATTTGGAACTTCATTTTATCTTGTGGAGCTTGCGATACAGGTGTAGCTCCAACAGAGATGGGATACCTTGCGAAACCCCGCGCCGTATGGTGAGGGTTCCCGTTGTGCAAGGGAACGGGCATGGAAACAAAGTCCGCCGTTACTTCGCTTACCATTCACGCGGGAGTTTTATTTCTCCTGCTTGGCATTGCCGTAATCACCTCCCCCGTGATCAAG
>CAXSIG010000648.1:0-3525 GCA_964237255.1 uncultured Bryobacteraceae bacterium | reverse complement strand
CGGATCGCTAATCGGTGGAGTCCTGCTCTACAACTTCTTTCCCGATGCCCGGGGCAGCGGCATCCCACAAACCAAGTTTGCGATTTTCATCAACAGCGGTTATCTTTCCCTGCGTACAGTTATCGGAAAGTTCGTCTGCTGTTCGGTCTCACTGGCAAGCGGAATGGCCCTTGGCCGAGAAGGACCCTCTGTACACATCGGCGCCGGCCTGGCCTCCGTGCTCGCTCGAAAGTTCGGCTTGAGTCAGGCGTCGGTGAAGGCGATGGTTCCGGTGGGGTGTTCCGCGGCACTGGCAGCCGCATTCAATACGCCGATTGCCGCCGTGCTGTTTTCGTTGGAAGAAATTCTGGGAGATCTCCATGCGCCCATTCTCGGCTCTGTGGTGATCGGTTCCGCGACATCGTGGATCGTACTCCATCTCTTGCTTGGGGACGAACCACTCTTCCACGTTCCCGCTTATCAACTCGTCAACCCGGCGGAGTTCGGGATTTACGCGCTCCTCGGCGTAGTCGGCGGGTTGGCTTCCGTTGCTTTCGTCAAGCTGCTGCTTGCCATTCGGCTCTTCTTCATGAAGCTTCCGAAGCGCAGCGCGTGGTTGCAACCAGTGGCGGGTGGGCTGGTGGTCGGTGGGCTGGGTCTGTTCTTTCCCGATGTGCTTGGCGTCGGCTTCGACTTCGTGGATCGCGTGCTGGGCGGCGATGTGGCTGTGCAGTCCGTCATTGTGCTTGCCGCGTTGAAGATTGTTGCGACATCCATGTGCTATTCATCGGGCAACGCGGGCGGCATCTTCGGACCGAGCTTATTTATCGGAGCAATGGTCGGTGGGGCTGTTGGAAGCGTTGCACACAGCGTGCTCCCGAACGTAACGGCAAATGCGGGGGCGTATGCGCTGGTCGGGATGGGCACCGCGTTCGCCGGGATCATCCGGACTCCGCTCACTTCCGTGTTTATGATTTTCGAACTCACGCGCGATTACTCCATCGTCGTTCCCCTGATGATTTCTAGTCTCATCAGCTTTGCGATTTCACAAAAGCTACAGCCGAAGCCGATTTATGAAGCGCTCGCCATGCAGGAGGGTGTATTCCTTCCCACCGGCGAAGAGCGCGAAGAGTTGGAAGGCGTCCGTGTTGCGAGCGCGATGCAGCCCGCAAGCGAAGCCCTTGCTCCCGAACTGACTCCCGAAGCTGCCGCGGAAAGGCTCGCCGCTTTGGGCTGCAATTCTTGGCCTGTGGCTTCGGAAGGCTCGCTTGTCGGACTAATCACCGCGGAGTTACTCGCCGAAACGGTCGGATCCCACACCACGCTGCGCGACATTCTCGCCAGTCACCCGGCTCCCTACGTCTTTGCGGATCACACGCTCAGCTATGCTCTCGAACAGATGGGCGGCGCTCATGTGGACACGCTTCCTGTGGTGAGTCGCGCGAACCGCGGCTTACTGCAAGGCATCCTGACCAGGCGGGTGATACTGGCGGCTTTTGGAATCGAATCGTGAAGCGGCAACTTGCGCTGGCCGTCGTGCTTTGCGCCGCCGTGGCCGCACTCTGCGTGTTCGATCTCTATATGGAACGCCTGCAAACTACTGAGGTGCATCGGGACGCCGAACAGTCCTACCTTCTAGGCGTACGACTTTTGACACAAGGCCGCTCGGCGGAAGCTGCGGAGCGATTTCAAAAGTCCTATATATCGGAACGGTCCAATAGCCGGTATCAACTAGCTTTGGCCGACGCGCTGCTCAACTCCGGGCAGCTCAACGAAGCATCGGCGCTGCTGAACGATGCGGCAAGCGACTCTCCGAATGACGGCAGCACGAATCTGTTGTTGGCCCGATTGGCGCGCGCTCAGAACCGTCCCGCGGACGAAGCGCCGTACTATCACCGCGCCATGTATGGGACCTGGCGGGAGAACGCGCGGAAGCATCGGAACGAAGTCAGACTGGAGTGGATTCGGAGATTGGTGCAGCGCGGCGATGAAAAGCTCTTGCTGGGTGAGCTTCTGCCGTAGGAGGCGGAGAGCACCGATCCCCACATTCTTCAAGAGGTTGCTCGAGACTATTTGGAAGCAGGATCTCCTGTGCGTTCCGCCGGCCTCTATCGAGCGCTTCTCACCACCGACCCTACCGATGCCGCGCTCGAAACAGGATTGGCGGAAGCGGAAGCCGCAGCCGGCAATTACCCTTCGGCGCAGACGGCATTGCTACGAGCGCTGCATGCGAGTCCAGCCGATGCCGGCGTCCGCCAAAAAATTGAGTTGGTAAGCGCCTTGGCAGCTCTTGACCCGACTCCCCGTCGCTTGCCCTCTCGCGAAAAATACGCCCGCAGCGCGCGCATCATGACCTTGGTACGCGACGCTCTAAGCGCCTGCGGAATCCAATCCGTTGAAGCGGATGCGGCTCTGAACGTAAAGCAGCCCAATGTCACGAACGAGTCCGCGGAACAAATTCTGGAGCTTTCCGAGCGTCTCTGGAACGCGCGTCCGCATGGCTGTCCCGCGCCGGAGGTGGTGTCGGTTCTGATGCGTAAGTTGTCGCAAAACTAGTTCATCTCGATACCCACCTACAATAGATCTAAAGTGCGCAGACGCCTGATCTACGGCTCCGGAATCGTTCTGCTTATCATTCTGGTTGCCCTTGTCGCCTGGCAAGGCTCCTTCGATTTCGGATCCTACGAACCGCACGATCCCGGACAAACGTTGATTTTGTGGGGCATTTCTACCCTGATCTTCGTTCTGATGGTGACGCTCGGCTTCATCCTGGTTCGCACCTTCGTGAAGCTCTACGTCGAGCGGCGGACGAATCGCGAAGGCTCGCGCATCAAGACCAAGCTTGTGGTCGGAGCGCTGGCCCTCAGTATCATGCCCGTCTTCTTCAACGTGTTCTTCAGCGTGGAAGTGATGAACCGCAATCTCACCAAGTGGTTTACCAAGCCCGTGGATCGCCAGCGTTTGGACTTCGTTGAAATCTCGCGTGCGCTCACCAGCGAGATGAATGAGAAGGTGGCTGCACAAGCTGCGTTGCTTGCCATCCTGCCGGAAACCCGGCTCCGGCTAGCGGGTGGAACACCTCCCGCGGGCTACCTCGCCGCGTTCTGCCAAGAACGGTCGCTTGCGTATGCGGGCATTTACGCAACGGGGATTGCGACGCCGGTTGCCACTTGTGGAACGGTGCCGCAAGGGGATCGCGCGATCGGTTCCAAACCCGTGTTCCTGTCCGGAAATCAAGTGGGTATCGTGAGGATTGTCGATGACATACCTTTCGACATTCGAGAGAAGCAGCGCGAGATTGAAGGCTTCGATACGGCCTACAAGAACCTCGCCGCGAACAGCAGGAGTATCCGCCAGAATTACATCCTGCTCCTGCTGGTGATTACATTATTCATTTTGTTTTTCGCCATCTGGGTGGCGCTGTTCCTGGCGAAACAAATCAGTATTCCAATCGCCGCCCTGGCGCACGCGGCAAAAGAAGTCGGCGAGGGCAATCTGGGTTACCGGGTGCAGGTTGGCGCAAACGACGAACTGGTCGGCTTGGTC
>CAXSIG010000647.1:367-3566 GCA_964237255.1 uncultured Bryobacteraceae bacterium | reverse complement strand
AAAGGGCAGAGAATCCGCGGCCGCTCCACTTGCACATTCGGTACACGTGGAGGTCGCGGGACTCAGACCGGAGCGACCTTACTGGTATCAATTCAGAGCAGGCAAAGAGGTGAGCCCGGTTGGTCGCGCCATTACCGCTCCCAAGCCCGGCCACGAACAAGCTCGTCTCAAGTTCGCGTTTGCCAGTTGCCAGAATTGGGAGGCCGGTCTGTGGACGGCTTACGACCACATGCTGGAGGATGATCCCGACCTGGTTGTCCATTTGGGCGACTACATCTATGAAGGGTCTCCCAAGGCAAACAGCGTGCGCAAGCACAATAGCCCTGAGGTGGTTTCACTTTCCGATTACCGGAATCGGCATGCTTTGTATAAGTCCGACCCCGCGATCCAGAAGATGCACACCCATTGCCCCTGGATTCTCACGTGGGACGATCATGAGGTAGATAACAACTACGCAAACGACGTTCCCGAAGATGACCAGCCCCGCGAGGCGTTCCTGGAGCGTCGGGCGAATGCATATCAGGCGTATTACGAAAATATGCCGCTTCGAATCGCTTCCTTGCCACACGGCTCCGCCATGCAGATGTATCGCCGTGTTCCCTTTGGCGGCTTAGCCGAATTTTCGGTGCTGGATACACGGCAGTACCGGACGGATCAACCCTGCGGGGATGGCCGGAAAGCTCCATGCCCCGGTGTCTTCGATCCAAAGGCGACCATCATGGGCGATGTTCAGGAAGCCTGGCTAAAGAAGTCGCTCGATCAATCTCCCGCGCGCTGGAACATCATCGCAAACCAGGTGGTGATGGCGCGGCTAGATTTCAAGCCGGGACCTGAAGAAATTCTTTCGATGGACAAATGGGATGGCTACGAAGTCTGCCGCGATCGTATGATGCGCTACTTCGCGGACCGCAAACCATCAAACCCGATCGTTATCACTGGCGATATTCATTCGAATTGGGTCTGCGACCTGAAGGTAAATTGGAAAGATGAGAAGTCGGCGGTAGTTGCGACGGAGTTCATCGGGACTTCGATTTCCAGTGTTGGCGACGGTGTCGACGTGCTGCCGGAAACGCCGGGGCACTACCAGGACAATCCGCACCTCAAGATGTTCAACGGACGGCGCGGCTACGTACTGGTGACGCTCGACAAAGCAAAATGCCAGGCCGATTACCGCGTGGTCCCGTATGTCACGCGTCCCGGCGCGCCGGTGATGACGCATTCGAGCTGGATTGTGGAAGACGGTCAACGGGGAGTGAAGGCATGACAAACATTAGTCGTAGGTTGTTTCTGGCGCAAGCCGCTGCGTGGGCGTCACCGGTTTTCGGCGCGCCGGGTTTTCAGAAGTATCCGTTCACGTTGGGCGTTATGTCGGGTGACCCGTCACCGGATGGGTTGGTTTCATGGACTCGCCTCGCTCCCGATCCGTTGCATGGCGGAGGCATGGGCAAAGACTCCGTGAGCGTGCAGTGGATGGTCGCGGAAGACGAGGGTATGCGCAAGATCGTGAAGCACGGCAAAGAGACTGCCGCGGCAAACCTCGCTCATTCCGTTCACGTTGAGGTTACCGGTCTGAAGCCGGAGCGTCCCTACTGGTACCAGTTCAAGGCCGGGAAAGAACTGAGCCCCATCGGCCGTGCGATCACCGCTCCGAAAGACGGAACTCAGCAATCGCAACTCAAGTTCGCCTTCACTTCTTGTCAGAACTGGCAGGACGGGCTGTGGACCGCCTACGATCACATGCTGGCCGATAATCCCGACCTTGTAGTGGAACTGGGTGATTACATCTACGAAGGCGGCATCAAGCAGAATGCTGTTCGTCCACACAACGGTCCGGAGATCAAGACGTTATCCGATTATCGGAATCGGCACGCATTGTATAAATCCGATCCAGCGATACAGAAGATGCATCTGCATTGTCCTTGGATCCTGACTTGGGACGATCACGAAGTGCAGGACAACTACGCCAACGATATCCCGAAAGACAATCAACCGCACGATGCTTTCATGGAACGTCGGGCTAACGCGTATCAGGCTTATTACGAGCACATGCCGATGCGGATCTCTTCGCTTCCGCATGGCTCAAAGATGCAGATGTATCGTCGCGTTTCCTTCGGCGGCTTGGTGCAATTTGCGGTGCTGGATACGCGGCAATACCGCACCGATCAACCTTGCGGCGATGGCAACCGCGTTAATTGCGAAGGGCGTCTGGACGCCAAACAGACCATCATGGGCGACGTTCAGGAATCGTGGTTGAAAGATACGCTCGACAAGTCACCGGCCCGGTGGAACATCGTGGCGAATCAGGTGTTGATGGCCGCTGTCGACAATAAGCCCGGGCCAGACGAGCAGTACAACATGGATCAGTGGAGCGGCTATGAAGCCTGCCGAGACCGACTGATGCATTTCCTGGCAGACCGGAAACCGACGAACCCGATCTTGATCACCGGCGATATCCATTCCAACTGGGTGAGTGATCTTGTCGTGAAGTGGAAGGATGAGAAGTCGCCGGTAGTGGGGACCGAGTTCATCGGGACTTCCATTTCATCGGCCGGCGATGGTACGGACGAGCGGCCCGACACGCAGGCTTGGTATCGCGAGAATCCGCATTTGAAGATGTTTAACGGCCAACGCGGATATGTGATGGTCACGTTAGACAAGGACAGGTGCCGGGCGGATTACCGCGTGATTCCGTATGTCACCAGACCGGGTGCTCCCATCCGAACCCGTGCGAGCTGGATGGTGGAGAACGGACGCCTTGGGGTTCAGAAGGCTTAAGCAAAAGCGTTGCGCATCAAGTCGAGGCTCTTCGGAACCGCGGTACCCGGCGCTTCTTTGCCTTCGAACTCAAGGGATACATAACCTGAGAACTTCGCCTGTCGAAGCGTTCGGGCTATGCGTTTGTAGTCCAGATTAAGCGTGTAATATTCGCCGCCGCCAAAGTAGGTTTTGAAGTGGACGTATACCGCATGGGGAGCCAGCTTCTCGATCTCTGGGTACGGGTCGCCAGGAAAGTTTCCGACGTCCAGATTTAGGCCGAGCCACGGTGAGTTCACGGCCTGGATGATTTTGAGAACGTTCTCGGCTTTGATGGTGATGCCCCAGTGATTTTCAAGCACCATCATGATGCCGGCTTTCTCCGCAGCCGGAATGCAGGACTTGATGGCATCGATGCACCACGTAAGTGCGTCCTGTTCGCCAT
>CAXSIG010000647.1:0-357 GCA_964237255.1 uncultured Bryobacteraceae bacterium | reverse complement strand
GAACAGGCGGATGGTTCGCCAACGGCCTGAGTTGATTCGAATGCCTTGGCAACCCAGCTTCGCTGCTAGGTCGATTCCGTATTGCGTATGCCGGATGGCCTGGCCCCGCTCATCCGCCCAGGGCGAGACGAAGTCCTGATGGATGGAGAACATGGGAAGCGCAATGCCGTGCAGCAAAGCGGATCGCTTGAGTCGATTCAGCGTTTCGGGCGACTCGTCGCTCATCTGGCGATGGAGCACTTCAACGCCATCGAAGCCGAGCCTGGCCGCATCCTCGATCACCTTATCGATCGGATAGCGTTCGACCTTGAAGTGCCAGTAGGAATAGCTGGAAACGCCGAATCGTGGCATGGCGCC
>CAXSIG010000646.1:1131-3568 GCA_964237255.1 uncultured Bryobacteraceae bacterium | reverse complement strand
TATCCACTCGACTAGGCTCAGCTAAGGAAGAAGAGAAATGGCAACTACACAGGACTACGACGTTCTCATCATCGGCTCCGGCGCCTCGGGCGGCATGGCGGCCCACACCCTCACGAAGAAAGGTTTGAACTGCCTCATGCTGGAGGCGGGCCCGCTGGTGGATTTCAACCGCGTCCGCGTTTCGAAGCCTCCTTATGAGCTTCCGTATCGCGGCTTTGGGCAACCTGGCCGTCTGCCTCACGTCATGCAGGCGAATGAGTACAACGCCAACCAGTGGGTGGACGAAACAGAAGTGCCGTATACGCACGATCCGAAAGCTCCATACAATTGGGTCCGCGTGAGAATGGTCGGCGGCAAGTCGCTGTTCTGGGCACGGATGTCGTTCCGTTTAAGCGACTACGAATTCAAGGGCAAAGACCACGACGGCTATGGCGAGAACTGGCCCATCGACCATGCCGAGTTGGCTCCGTTTTATTCTCGCGTCGAGCCGATTTTCCATGTATCGGGTCGCAAGGAAGGCTGGTCGCAGCTTCCCGATGGTGTGTTCCAGGAAGACAATTCTCCCTGGAGCGAGGCCATGAGTGGATGGATCGTCTCGGCCAAGAAACGCGACATCGGCGTAACGAAGATGCGTCGATCTCTGGGCGAAGGACAGTTTGCCAGTTCCTACAATCTGTTACTGCCCGCCGCGATGGAGACGGGCAAGCTGACTATGGTGCCGAATGCTGTGGTTCGTAATCTAACAGTCGATAAGAACACCGGTCTGGTGAACGGCGCGAACTTTGTCGACAGGCATTCCAAGCGCGAGATGCATGCGAAAGCTCGCGTCGTAGTTCTCGGCGCATCGTGTTTAGAAAGCACGCGCATTCTATTGAACTCCGGCATTGCGAATTCCAGTGGCGCGCTTGGCCATTACCTCCACGATCAGACCTACATCACACAGGGCGTAGTCGCGATCGATAACAAGAACAAGCCGAGCACCGGAGGACGTAATGGGGGCGGCGGATACGCTCCACGCTTTGTCAATCTGAAGAAGGGCAAGGAAGAAGATTTCATCCGAGGTTATGCCTTTGACTTCAGCTTGGGCGGCAGTCCGGATCCGAAATTCGTTCCGGCTTATGGCGCCGAGCTAGACGAAAAAATGGCCGCTTATGCGGGCCGTGCGGCGTCGGTAACCATCATGGGCGAAGTGCTGCCGCGCTATGAAAATGTAGCGACTATCGACAAGAACAAGGTGGACGCATTCGGTATTCCCGTGCTGCATATCCAATGCACCTATGGCGACAACGAAGCCAAGATGCTGAAGCACGCGATGAACACGTTCGCGGAAGTCTGTCACGATTCCGGAATGGAAGTTCTTGCGAAGAACGATCAACCGCTGCCTCCCGGTTACAGCATTCACGAACTCGGCACGTGCCGCATGGGTGCGGATCCGAAGAAGAGCGTGCTCAACAAATGGAACCAGAGCCACGACGTGAAGAATCTCTTCGTGGTGGACGGAAGCAGCTTCGTTACGGGCGGCTATCAAAACCCCACCATGACCATTCTGTCGCTCTCCATGCGAGCCTCCGAATACATGACGGAGCAGATGCGTACCGGCGCGCTGTGAAAGCGGGACTTCTCTTCGTCGCCGCGGTTTCACTAAACGCGCAGCAGTTCGGCATCTTTGACGGTGCGACGGATGTCGGCGTCACTCCTCAGCACGGCAAGCTGGATTACGACGCTAAGTCAGGTCAGTACAGAGTCACCGGCGGTGGCGCGAATATTTGGGGCTCTACAGATGCTTTCTTTTACTTGTATAAGCAGATGTCGGGAGACATGGTTCTTTCCGCGGACGTGCAGTTCTCCGGCGAGGGAGCAGTCGCGCACCGCAAAGCGTGTTTGATGATTCGCAAGAGTCTGGAACCGGGAGCAACCTACGCCGATGCAGCGGTACACGGCGACGGCCTGACTTCGTTGCAGTATCGTCCGGCTGTGGATGGCATTACGCAAGAGCTTCGTTCAGACCTGAAAGTGCCGCTCCACCTCCGCATTGAAAAACGGGGTGAACGATTTACAATCTTCGCCGGGGCAAATGAGAGGGATATGAAGCCCACAGGACCGGCGAATCTAGTCATGGCCGATCCGGTCTATGTTGGCCTAGCGGTCAGTTCGCACGATGCGAACATCCTGGAAACGGCCGTGTTTTCAAACGTCAAGCTGGAGCCGTTGGCGCGCCCCAAGTACGGTAGCAAGATTTCGGTTTTCGACCTGCGTACACGCAAGGTCAACGTCCTCTATGAATCCGACGCAACGTTCGAAGCTCCGAACTGGTCGCTCGATGGCAAGTACCTGCTAGTCAACTCCGGCGGTCGTTTAATGCGATTACCGATCGCCGGCGGAGAGCCAACGCCGCTCGCGCTCGTCGGCTGGTGGCTGCTGCTGTTTCACTATGTCG
>CAXSIG010000646.1:858-1121 GCA_964237255.1 uncultured Bryobacteraceae bacterium | reverse complement strand
TCCGACGCTCCGCTGCAACAATGACCACGGTTTCTCACCGGATGGTAAGCAGATCGCATTCTCGGCTAGTTCGCCTCAGTCCCGGCAGTCGCAGGTATATGTAGCGTCAGCCGACGGCTCTAACCCGAAGTTAGTAGTCTCACCGACGCCAAGTTATTTTCACGGTTGGTCGCCCGATGGCAAGTATCTCGCGGTAATCGCACAGCGCAACGGCAACTTCGATATCGTACGCGTTCCTCCAACAGGTGGTCCTGAAGAGCGCC
>CAXSIG010000646.1:0-831 GCA_964237255.1 uncultured Bryobacteraceae bacterium | reverse complement strand
GCTACGACGACGGGCCCGATTATTCGCCCGATGGCAAGTGGATCTACTTCAACTCCGACCGCTCCGGCAGTTGGGATATCTGGCGCATTCCGCCCGACGGCGCCGGTCCGAACGACAGCAAAGCGCAACAGATCACGACCGATGAGTGGGAAGATTGGTTTCCCCACCCTTCTCCCGATGGCAAACTTCTAGTCTTCCTCTCCTTTCCAAAGGGCACCAGTGGACATAACGACAAACTACAAGTCCAACTGCGAATGATAGGCATTCCAGGGAATACCGGGAAACCCGAAACGCTACTGACTTTCTTCGGCGGACAGGGAACCATCAATGTAAACTCCTGGTCGCCCGATTCCACCCGGTTCGCTTTCGTGCAATACGTGGAGCGGTAATTCGCACCGTTGTCCGCCTGGGCGTTGCGCTTTGGGCGATTACGGAAGTTCTCAGCCTCTTCGGTCAGCTTCGGCGGGGTCCGCTGATCGTAAGCTGGTTGGTCGTACTGCCATTCCTGCTTCGCCGTCCGCGTTTCTCCCGACCGCGTCTCGATCTTTTCGCTGCCTGCTGCTTCCTTTCTACTTGCGCTATTCTCGCGCTGACTCTTATCACTGCTCTATGGAGTCCGCCAAACAGTTCGGATGCGATGGCGTATCACATGCCTCGCGTTGTTTACTGGGCCGAACAGGCCAGCGTCCGTTTCTTCCCGACTCCGTACCTGAACCAGATCATGCTGCAGCCGTTCGCCGAGTACGCGATGCTGCATACTTACCTGCTTTCTGGCGGCGACCATCTCGTGAACTGTCTCCAATGGTTGGCCTCTGCCGTTTCGGTCATAGC
>CAXSIG010000645.1:0-3577 GCA_964237255.1 uncultured Bryobacteraceae bacterium | reverse complement strand
TCGATTCGAGTGCCTGGCTGGGCGAATGCGGGTAGAGTGCCGGTGACCATGACAGCCGCCGTGTTCTTCACGGTCAAAGCGCTAGGTTCAATCGAAACGCCCATGCGCTGGAGCAAGTTGGTGAGACTCTGGGCCGTAAACACCGCCTGCCGACGGTCACCCGTCCCAGCCAGCCCCACTACTAGCCCATATCCGATGAGTTGGTTGTCACGCATTCCTTCGAACGCGGCGAGATCTTTCAGCCGTGTCGCCGCGGGAAGGGGAGCGATACAGCAAATTAAAAGAAAAACAAGAACTTTCATTTAGAAGGGGAGTAGTCCGAGCAGAAGACGATAAAGGAAGAGGGGACGATGCGTTGCGTCGTTGATTACACCCTTGCCGTTAATCCGAACCTCAAGTTCGGCTAAACGCGTGGACGGAACCGTGTTCGCCGTACTGATATCGGACGGCCGGATTACCCCACGTACCGCGACCACTTGGTGTTCGCTGTCCACCTGGATATTTTTTGTACCCTCGACAAGCAGATAGCCGTTGGGCAATACCTGAATCACCCGCGCACTCAACGAAGTAGTCAAAGTAGTATCACGCGTTGTAGTGCCCTGACCATCCAGTTTGGTTTCACCTGAGAGCCCAGTCAGATTAGCCAGTGCTCCGCCGACCTTCGTAGGGCCGGCGAGCGCCGTGATCGAGTTCTTCGCGCTGGAAGTTCGAGCGGTTTTTGTCGATCCGGACGCCACTGCGGAAGCCTTCTCCGACACAAGAACAGTTACGATATCGTCGATCTGACTAGCGCGAAGATCGCGCGCCAAATCTGCCAAGCCCGCCCGAGCGTTCCATAGCGATCCGGGCGTGGTCTGTTGGATTACAGGATCGGCCGCTCTTTTCGAAGCATCGGTCGTATATATCTCGAGCGGAGTGGGCTTAGCCACTTTGTCGTGTTTGGTCCCCCAAATTGCGCCCGCAATCCATAACGTCAGGCAAACAGTGCTCATCGGTGTTCCTCGTCTTCAGCCGCAGTCACGCTCGCAGTTCCTCTGCCGGTTACCTTGCCCTCAAATACCTTGCCCGATTTCGGATTCCGCAGCCGTACCGTTTTTCCTAACGCGCCGCCTGATTCGGCCTTTGCCGACAACTTAATCAGCGCGCCACCCGACTGCACCTGCACCGTAACTTCATCTCCGCGGTCCACGGCTTGGCTGACTGGAGCCAACGCGCTTAACGTAATTCCATTTCCCGTTTTCACTCCCAGCACAAGTTTTCGCCCGATCAGTTCCTCGGTTGTCCCAATCCACTGAGCCGACCCGGGAAAGCTTCGAAACTCCCGAGTTGCGATATCGCCAGGAGCGATGGTTTGGCCTGCCGCGATATCGCGAAGCATCTCAACCCTTGTGCCCGTTACGGTAAGCCGAACCTTGGCCCAGATCGCAAAGTTGCGAGCCGGCGCGTACTCCACAGATCCACGCCAGACTACCGGGTCGTCTGTTCTCCCTGCTTTCGGCAGCGAGGCAAGTGAAAAACGGAGCGCGCCTTCAGGCACGTTGAATGTTGGTAGTTCCACCACACTCACATTCGCCCCCGGAGCAGCCTTTTGCATCGCCTCCACAACCGCCTCCGGAGCTAACTTTTTCATCGCCCACTCGAAACAAACCTCACGAGCGTCACTCTCTACTCCAAATCGTTTCGCTAACCGTCCTATCTCGGACTCCGAAATGACGCGCCGCGACCCAGGCACGGGCGCATACCCGATTTGCGCCGAGGAATCGACGTTCTGGAACAGATCGCCCGCGCGTAAAACCGGTTCGTGAACCGGCAGGCACGCGGCCGCCAACAAGACAAATGGCAGGATCATCGCGTCAGGTTATTAGCCTGTTGATACATCTCGTCTGAGGCCTTCACGATCTTCGAATTTGCTTCATAGGTTCGCTGCGCCACGATTAAATTAATAAACTCATCCACCACGCTGACGTTTGACTGTTCGGTGTACCCTTGCAGCACCGTCCCGATTCCTTCCGTGCCACCGGGGATTCCTACCGTGGCTTCACCGGAAGCATCTGTAGGCAAATATAAATTCCGGCCAATGCTGTTCAATCCAGCCGGGTTTTGAAACGAAGCCAACTGGATCTGTCCAGCTTGCTGCGATGCCGTTTGCCCCGTCAGTACATAACTGACCGTTCCATCGGTGGCTATTGAGACTGACTGCGCGCTTGGTGGAATCGTAATCCCAGGCTCTAGCGGATCGCCGTCCGACGTTACGATGTTCCCGTCACGGCTCAGCTGAAACGAGCCCGCGCGAGAATAGGCGATTTCTCCCGAGGGCCGCCGGATCTGAAAAAATCCTCGGCCTTGAATAACCAAGTCTAATGGATTGTCGGTGTTCTGAAAGTTGCCCTGCGTGAAAATGACTTCGTTCGATGACGTCCGGGTTCCCAGTCCAACTTGCAGCCCTGCGGGTACGGTTGTCTGCTGCCCGGCCTGCGCGCCCGGCGTCACCATGTTTTGGTACAGCAAATCTTGAAACTGTGCGCGCCGCTGCTTGTAACCTATGGTGTTCGCATTGGCTAAGTTGTTGGCGATATTATCGACGTTGGTCTGCTGCGCCGACATCCCGCTGGCCGCGCTGTAAAGAGCTCGCATCATAATTTGTCATCCTCCTAAGTAGCCATCGGGTCGCGGCCCAAATCGTTATTGATCACCTGCCAAGCCATGCTGCCCTTCTGGTCGCCCCAAATAGAGAACAGATGCGCTACCTGGCCCGCGTTCAGCAGGTTCGTAGAACCTGGGACTTGAATACTAAGCTGATCGTTCGAGTACCCGGCGTTCGATTTCACAACTGTCCCACCGAGCTTGGCGGCGATCTGGTCCGCAGTCGTAGGAGCTGCGAATTCATTCCAGTTCGCTTGTGTCGTCGATCCATCGGGATTCGTTACAGTGGTGTCGGTTTGATAGTGGGGCGGCGTTAAAGTAACCGTGGGCTTCGTGTCGGCCGGCTTTGTAATCGTTGTCGAAATCTGTGTGGCAGACGAAGTCGCTGCTTTCGCGGCGGGTTGAGCGGAACTGGACGCAAACAGAGCACTGAACGAATCGGTGTCCGCGCTCTTCTTGGAATTTGCTGACGAAGCCGTGTTTGCGGCCGTGAGCTGCGTGGGTGAGTGGTGGTGGTGTACGTGTCGAATCATAAGGTCTCCTATACCTTTGCTACCTCTTCAATAGCGTGCCGATTCATGTCGGCCCCGATATTCATCGCCTTCTGCAACATCTCGAATTGCCGCATAACGCTGACCAGCCGGACGGCGCCTTCCGCTGGACCGGCGTTCGAGTTTTCAAGCTTGCCTTGCAGGACTTCGGCCTTGGACAGTTGCGCCGTCTTCGCCGGATCCAGCTTGTAAAAGTAGTTCAGTCCGCGCTTATTTAAATCGGCGGCTTCGTCGAATGAGTCCACCTGCAATTGACCAAGGCTTTGGCCGCCCTGCTGAACGGAGCCATCGCGCTGCACCTCAATCGGTTCGCCGTCGGCTTTGGTTTGCACCGTCCCGCCCGACCTGGTACGGACCGCGTAACCATCCGTGGTGGTCAATAC
>CAXSIG010000644.1:0-3583 GCA_964237255.1 uncultured Bryobacteraceae bacterium | reverse complement strand
TTCTCATGAAGCTCTCGGAACTCGCCCACACGCGCTCCGGCGACAAAGGCGACACCGCAAATGTCGGCGTAATTGCATGGCGTGAAGAAGACTTCCCGATCCTCCAGCGCGAACTTACGGCCGACCGCGTGAAAGCGTATTTGGGCGATTTGGTCAAGGGCAAAGTGGAGCGATATGAATTGCCCAACTTGGGGGCCCTCAATTTCCTACTTCACGGCGCGCTTGGGGGTGGAGGAACTGTGACCCTCCGAGTCGATGCCCAAGGTAAAACATACGGCGCCGCCCTACTCGAAATGGAACTCGATGTTGATTGTTGAGACTTGGGGCGCTATTCGCCACCTGCGTTTGAATCGTCCTGAAAAGCGCAATGCCCTCAGCTATGAAATGTGCCGCGAATTAACGGCAGCGCTTAACACCGCCGATGAAGATCCCGCAATCCACGCGATTCTATTGACCGCTGAACCGCCTGCCTTCTGCGCAGGTATGGACTTGAAAGAGGTCGGCATAGTCCCCGAATCGGAAATGAGCCTGATTCACGATGCGCTCTTCACCACTGGATCTCGCCTCACCACACCGCTCATCGCATCGGTGAATGGCCCCGCCGTAGCGGGAGGCACGGGCCTGGTTGCCAATGCCCACATTGTTATCTCCCATCCTGATGCCGTGTTCGGCCTGCCGGAAATCAAGATCAAGCTCTGGCCGCTTCTGGTTTTCCGACCGGTCCAAGATGCCATCGGACGACGCCGCGCGGCGGAGTGGAGTCTCACGGGCAGAAGAATCCATGCACCGGAAGCGCAAGCGGCCGGATTAGTGACAGAAATCCATTCGGACCCGGATGCCCGTGCAAAAGAGGTAGCCGAAACCATTGCGGCATGCAGCCGCGAGGCGGTTTCTGTGGGATTAGACTATGCATTCGGTGACGACCAATCCGGCGACCGTGCCCGTCACCTGCGTGCTTCGCTTATCGAGTCTTTGACACGCGGCTGAAGTACCGCTTCGCGCTGGACACATCCCGCATGATTTGTGCTCTTAGCAACTCGGGAGACTCGAATTTTCGCTCAGCGCGAATACGTGCCAGAAAGTCCACGCGGATCTCTTCCGGCGTGTCGGTCAAGTCACTTAGAAGATAAGTTTCGATTGTCAGTTCGTCACCGCCAAAGGTTGGGCGCATTCCAATATTCGTGATCGACTCCCATTCGCGATCCTCGGCACGAGTTCGCGTCACATACACGCCGTTCGCGGGAAGCACTTCGCAATCGGTTTTCAAGTTCAAAGTCGGTACGGTTTGTTTGCGGCCGATTCCGTGTCCACTCACCACCTTCCCCTCCAAGGCAAAAGGACGGGTGAGCAATCGGCAAGCGAGTCCCACTCGGCCTGCTTGCACAAGTTCCCGGATGCGGCTGCTGCTCACGCGTCCGCCCCGCTTCGGGACTGGCGGTACGAACTCCGTCAGGAATCCGAACTGTTCGCCCAACTTGCGTAGTAACTCTGCGTTGCCCGCGTGCTTGTGGCCAAAACGAAAGTCGTCGCCGACCACTACCGCCTTGGCACCGAGCTGTTCCAGTAGTACGTGTCGAACGAAGTACTCCGGCTCCCAACTAGCTGTTTCACCCGTAAAAGGCAACACGAACACTTCGTCAATTCCAGCCGCCTGCATCGCCCGAGTGCGCTGCTGCGGCGTAGTCATTAGCCTCGGTGCTCGGGCTGGAGCGATAACGCGAACAGGATGCGGATCGAAGGTCATTGCCACCGCTCGCCATCCGTGTTCCTTCGCAATCGCGACCACGCGCCGGATCAATTCACAGTGGCCCGCATGAACGCCGTCGAAATTGCCGATCGTCAGTGCGCACGGGTTACCGGGCATCGAGAACTAAACCGTCGTACGCCAAATTTACACCGGGCGGGAGCATCGCTTCCGTTTCCGCATGGGGAAGATCGTGAGACAGGTGCGTCAGGTAAGCGCGCCGGGGCCCGAGCTTTGATACTGTTTCTATCGATGTCTCTACCGTTGAGTGAGTGGGATGCGGATTGTGCCGAAGCGCGTCCAGGAACAAAACATCCAAGCCGCGCAATTGCTCCATCGATTCCTCAGGAATAGAGCTGTGGTCGGTCAGGTATGCCGTATCTCCAAAACGATAACCGTAGATGCCCAGCTTGCCATGCAGGACACGAATGGGCTGAAATTCCAGCCCTTCGATTTCTACCGTCTTGCCGCCGTGGACAAACGGATCGAGTTGCGGCACGAAGGTGGTTCGCGCCTGCGCATCGAAGATATAGTGAAAGACCTGCCGGATGGTCGACATGGTATCGGCGGCGCCATAAAGCGGAATCCTCCCGCCCTGATGAAAATTGAACGGGCGTACATCGTCCAGACCCATGATGTGGTCGGCATGGGAGTGAGTGAAGAGTACAGCATCCAGACGAGGAAGCTTCGCCCGTAGGGCCTGAATCCGAAAGTCCGGTGTGGTGTCGATCACGTATACCCGCCCTTTTTCCTCGACGGCAATCGATGGACGAAGACGGTTATCGCGCGGGTCGGTTGAAGAGCAAACCGCGCAACCGCAGCCAATCATCGGAACGCCGGAACTGGTGCCGCTCCCAAGAACGGTGATCTTCAAGGCAAAACGATCCGCGGCTCATCGGGGTCGCTCCCATCGGGAGTGACAATGAGAGGCGGCTCTTTCTTCGCTTTTTCGGACGCTTGTACGAACCGGAACCGGAGTTCCGTAAGAGAGTTGCCCAACTGACGGTCCTCTTCCAGGCTGAGATTGCCTTTTGTTTTTTCTTGAATAATGCCAAGCAGATCGATTGCGTGGCGGGCCATCTCCAGGTTTGTACCTTCGCCTTCTTCCTTTGAAAATCCGAACATTCCCATATTCATTTCCGCCTGGGTACGGAGGGAGAACACAAGAAATTCGAAGCTGGCCGGCGGCATGGCCATTGATTGGTCGCTCATCGTTTTTATTTTATAAGAGGCGGACTCTGTTGATACAAACTAGGGACGCAGGACGCGGTCCATTTCCAGGAACTCTTCAATGTCCGCGTTTCCGGAATGCGCCAAGTCGTCGGGCGGCCCGAAAAAGATTACGTTGCCCTTGAAGAGAAACACCACTTTATCGGCCAGGCGATGCATCAGGTCCAAGTCGTGAGTGACCACCACGCTGGTCAGCTTTAATTGAGTTTTCAAGCGCAACATCAGTTCCTGCATATGCTCGCTCATGATTGGGTCCACCATGGTGGTGGGCTCGTCATACAGAATGCATTGGGGCTGCGCGGCAATCGCGCGCGCGATTGCAACTGCTCGTCGATAGCCGGTAGACAGGTCCGCCGGATATACGTTGCGCGCGTCTTCGATTCCAACCATCTTCAACAGGCCGTTCACCACGTCCTCTTTGTTCTTCTCGTCGTAGTCCTCGCGCAGTTCCAGCGACGAGAGGATGTTCTCGCCGGCAGTTAGTGAATCGAACAGCGCGCCCGATTGAAAAACCATGGTGACTTTGCGCCGCACTTTGCGCATTTGCTCTTCGGTGAAGTTGGTCACATCTTCATGCGCCACAATCACCTGACCCGCGTCGGGTTTCAG
>CAXSIG010000643.1:0-3588 GCA_964237255.1 uncultured Bryobacteraceae bacterium | reverse complement strand
CCGGGCGATGCCCACTCAATATGAAGCTGCATATCGCCGAAGCTGTCTTTGGTCGAAATGCCACCCGCGCCATCCACGCACTCCACATACCCATCGCGAACGAGCCACTTCGGCTCACTCTCCTTGCCGCGGATGTGAGTGGTCCACTTCGAGAGATCTTTGCCGTCGAACAGAACGATGGCATCGGAAGGAGGTGCCGTTCCCACGCCGGGCGTCACCATCTCAGGACGGGGGCGATTCACATCGTGAACGCGCCACTTGCCGCCGGGAAGGTAGGGGGTGTCGTCGTAACCGAGCGTGCGATCCTTTTGCGCATGTTGTTGCGCAAACACGCTCCCGGCGAGGAGTAAAGCAAGCAGCGATAGTTTTGGCATGACTGTCTGGATTTTATCTCTACGCAAGGCTGACAGCGAGAGGCATGGTGGCGTTCCCGCCCCCGCGAGCGATTGGGGCAATCGGCGCGTTCACACCCATCGGGGTGATACGCATGTTTTGGCCGTCAATCTCAACGACCGTGAAATGCAGTTCCGCGGCGAAGCCCTCAATGCGCGCCTTTTGCATTTTGCTTCGGACGTCCCCATGGCGAAGTTCGCCGCCTGAACCGGAGATCACGAAACGCATACCCCACGTATTGTCGGAAAGCTCGCTGTATTGAAAATTGTGCTCGTGGCCACTGAAAACGGCTTTTACGCCGCCATTTTTGAAGACCGGTAAAAAGTGCTCCAGATCCTTGTATGCCGCATGGTGGAACGGCCCGGCATTAAAAATGGGGTGATGCCAATACGGAATGCGCCAAGGCACTGTAGCTTTGCTCATCGTGCTCTTAAACCAGGCAAACTGTTCCCCGCTTGGGAGATAAATTGGCTTGGGCGACCCGGCTTCCGTGTTGCTGGTGCTATCCAGCGCAAAGAACTGCGCGAGATTCGCGTATTGAAAGGTGTACCATCGTGCCGGAACGTTTTGCGGGAAGAAGAAATTGTCGAGATATGCCCGCATATCGGCGCGTGTCTCGCTGCCGTTCCCGTCGTGGTTCCCAAGCGACGCATAGAACGGAATTTCCCGCAGTAAAGTTTGGTACGGCTTGAAGAACTTGTCTTCCCAGTCCGCGTCGTCATCGCCCGAGTGCACGGCGCGGAAACCGACGTTGACGTCCGCGTAGATGTTGTCTCCGGTTGTGATCACGAAACGCACCGGCATGATGGTCGATGCGCGGCGTTTGTACTCGCGCTCCATCGCGCGTGAGACTTGAAACTGCGCTTCTGTACCGGTTCCGTAATCGCCGATTACGAAAAAACACAAAGTAGTCGCTTGCTCGGGCCAGGTGTGAAACAGTCCTTCACCTATTTTGCGGCCATCGACTTCAACCTCGTAATGATAATCGCGGTCGGGTTCCAGGCTGTTCGCTACCGCCCAATTCTGGCCCGACGGAATCTTACGATCGCCAACGGTAAGGATCATCGATTTACCCATCGGAACGGAGGATCGTCCAATCGTATTCGGCCCTTTTGTGGTGCCCCAGGCGACCAATGCGCTTCGGGATTCCAGGTTACCGACGTAGGTGTATACGGATTCCGCCGCGAAGGCCGGCACAGCCAGGGAGAACGGCAGGTAAAGGAAGCGGCGCCTTAACAGCGCGTTCTGGCGGTCGAGCACGTTCTATTGTTACGCCGATTCCAGCGATGTTGGCAAACCACATGCAACCGTGAACCTGAGGCACTCAAAATGAAATGGGAACAAGTAGACGGGAAGTGGAAGCTGGCTGATAGCGATAGAGAAAACGCATCGGAAAATAGAGATCAGCTTATCGGTGCTTTACAAGAGCAGCACGGTCACTCGAAAGAGGACGCGGAGCGGCATGTAGACGATTGGCTAATGTCTTTAAAAGACGAGGAAGCTACTTCTACTTCCGGCGCCCCGACCTACTAGGTAAATAATGTTCGGGTGTTATACTGACCAAATGGATTTTTGATACTACTCTCACGAGCAAGGCCGAACTTTTCCGGCGACTATCTTCGTTTCATGAGAGGGATTCCATTTGAAAAAATATTTGCAACAAGGCCTAATTATGATGGCCGGTGTGGTAAGTATTCCAGTAGTTGTTTCGCACGCACACGATAAGCTTCCAAAACCGGAATGTAAGTTGAGCGACAGCCGTTTTCAGCGGCTAAGAGACTTTTTCCACAAACTAGATAGCCCGATTGAGCATTTAACGCCGGCATTTATCCAGGAAGCGGATGCTTTCCATCTGGATTGGAGGTTGCTGCCCGGGTTAAGCGTAATAGAATCCGGAGCCGGTAAAGTTACTCGAAAGAACAACATCTTTGGATGGAATAACGGCAGCAGCGGCTTTCGGAATGTTCGGGAAGGGATCCATGTAGTTGCCGAACGTCTGGCGAATAGCCGAAGTTATCGAGGGAAGTCTGTAGAAGGTAAGTTAAACGCGTATAATCCGAATGAAGGTTATAGCGATAGTGTTCTCGCAGTGATGCGAAGCATTGCTCCCTAATCAGCGCTGCCGTTTCGGAGCAATCTCTACGCTTCGGTAAACATCCCGTTTAGAAATACCCCGTTGCCTGGCAACCAGTTTCATCGCATCCATTCGCGAAAGACCGTTTTTCATAAATGTCTCCACGGCATCGTCTAGCGGCGTTGAATCCGGCTCGGGCTTTGTGGCCTTGCCGATCAGGATGGTGAACTCGCCTCGGATTTGATCTTTCGCTTCCAGCTGCAGGCGAATCTCTCGTGCCGTCCCGCGCAGGTATTCCTCGTGAATCTTCGTGAGTTCGCGCGCGACCACAACCGGACGGTCGCCTAAAGCCGTTTGGATGTCGGCAAGTGCCTCGACAATCCGATGCGGGGCTTCGTAGAAGATTACGGTCGCAGCCTCGCCTTTGATGGATTGAAGACAGGTTAGGCGCTGGCCCGCCTTCACTGGCAGGAAGCCGGCGAAATGGAACTGATCGGTCGGCAAGCCAGAGCCGGCCAATGCCGTAAGCGAGGCCGTAGCTCCCGGCAATGCCTGAACCGGCACCCCCGCTTCCACGGCCGCCCGCACCAATCGATATCCGGGGTCGGAAACCAGGGGCATCCCGGCATCGGATACTAAGGCGCCGGAACTGCCCTGCAGCAGGCGGTCAACAAGCTCTTTCGCCCGCTCCATTTCATTGTGTTCGTGGTAGCTTACCGTCGGCGTATCGATTCCGTAGTGCTGGAACAGCTTGTGGGTCTGGCGTGTATCTTCGCAGGCCACCCAGACTACTTCTTTGAGGATTCGGACCGCCCGATAGGTAATGTCTTCCAGGTTGCCGATGGGAGTTGCCACTACGTACAGCGTCGCCGCGCTGTTACCGTGCATGATGTCAATATTATAAGTCGCGATACGTTGTCAGCTCGATATCGGAGCGTGTGAGCATGGATCGGATATCGGGATGGCAGAGCGCGTCCATCTCTTCTGCACGGCTGTGCTTGAGCCGTGTAGCCGCGCCCGCAAGGTCTTGGCGAAGGTAACCGGGGTGGCACATCAATTCCGTCACTCCTTCCGGAAGAAGCGACAGCGTGCCGGCTGAAGCAAACCGTAAGGACCCGATG
>CAXSIG010000642.1:0-3605 GCA_964237255.1 uncultured Bryobacteraceae bacterium | reverse complement strand
ATTTCGCATCCATAGAATGAAAGACAACCCCCGCCAGAATTTTCGGTGGGCTCCCCATGTCTCCGGTTCGGCTCAGGTGAAGCCGAAGGATTACGAACCCGGTCCGCAAGTGGAAGGCATGACGGAATACTCGGTCTGGGCGCAGCTTCGAAATTCCGAGCAGCCTTTGAGTATTGGCGATCTCCTCGAAGCCGAATCCGGTGAGTTGCGAATCTGTAAGTACGTCGGTTTCGAACAAGCCCTCTGGACGGTCACCGAGAAAGTAATGCCTGAGAACGCGGAGAATTAGGCTGTGTTGGACCGCGAAGTACGCCTGGGCGATATCATCGACGACTTCTGCGTGAAGTGTAAGCGCATTATGAATCACGCGGTAGTCTCCACGTTGAACGGAGAGCCCGCTAAGGTCCGCTGCCGCACCTGTTACAACGATCACGATTTTCGCCATGAGCAAGCCCCGCCTCCGAAAATAGATCCTCGGAAAGCGGAGAAGGCGGCCCAGGCCGAAGCAGCTCAGACAGAAGCGGCGCAAACAGAAGCAGTTCAAACAGAAGCAGTTCAGACAGAAGCAGTTCAGACGGTAGACGGCGCGGAGCCGTCGGAAGTTAAAACAAAAGCCAAACGCAAAGCGAAGTAACTCGACGTAGCCGGATATAATTGGCGCACAGGTTAGTCGATGAACAAACAATTTTGCGCCTTAGTGGCGCTTCTCTGCTCAGCGCCATTATTTGCCCAGGAATCCCGCGGTACCATCGCCGGTCGCGTGACCGACCCCTCCGGCGGCGCCCTTCCGGATGTTCAGCTCCGCGCCACCAACGTTCAGACAAGCGCCGCCGTTTCCACGCGAACCAATCAGGCGGGCATATTTTCCATGCCTTACCTGCTCCCTGGTTTTTATCGGGTAAGTGCGGAAGCGACAGGATTCACCAAGCTGGAACGTACCGGCATCGAAGTCCGAGTCGCGGAGATCGTCGATCTAAACCTCACGTTGACCGTAGGCGACGTGTCGCAAACGGTAAATGTAGGCGGCGAAACGCCGCTGCTCGAAATCAGCACGACATCCCTGGGGCAAGTTGTCGATCGCCGCCGCCTGATCGATCTGCCGATCTCATCCGGTAACGCTGCGGAGTTGGTACTGCTCACGCCCGGAACCGTCAACGCCACCGATCTTCGCTCTCGCAAAGCGGCGTTCAACAACGCGCCGTCGCAGGTGAGTACGGACGGCAATGCGCAGTATTCGAATGAGTTCACCATTGACGGCGTCCCGAATACATTCGCTTCGGGCACCTCGCCGCGCATCGCTTTCTCGCCGCCGCAAGGCGCACTCTCCGAGTTCAAAGTGGAGACCACTTCCTACGACGCGGCTCTGGGTCACACGCCCGGTTCGCTGGTCAACATGACCACCGCCAGTGGCACAAACGCGTACCACGGCGAGATTCACGAATACTTGGCCAACGCCGCTTTGGATGCGCCCAGCTTTTTCCAGAACAAGTCGTCCCTCGCGAAGCCGAACTATCAGGACAATCGATACGGCGGAACCTTCGGCGGTCCGGTGATCATTCCCCGGCTGTACAGCGGCCGCCAGAAGACCTTCTTTGTGTACACGTTCGAAGGCAATAAGTGGGGAACGCCAGGGACAGCCGTCGGTACAGTTCCCACTGATGCCGAAAAGGCCGGGGACTTCTCCGCCCTCCTGAAGCTCGGCGCCACATATCAGATCTACGATCCGAATACCACGGTGGCTAACAGCAACGGAACGTTCTCCCGCCAGCCGTTTGCGAACAACATCATTCCCGCAAATCGCATCAGTCCGGTAGCTGCCGACATTGCGAAGTACTGGGCGGAGCCAAACACCGTGGGAACCGCGGCAGGCAGTAACAACTACACGTACAACATCACCACCAAAGAAGATTACTACGTTCACTTTGCCCGCATCGACCACAACATCAGTGAGCGCCATCGCATCTTCTTCCGCGCCGACTACGACTACTGGGAAGAGCATAAAAACAACCTGTACTCGAACATCGCCTCCGGCATCATTCTGAACCGCGTCAATCGCGGGCTGGCCTTCGATGACGTGTTTGTTATCAGCCCTTCGACCATCTTCAATTTCCGCTACGGCGTAACGGACCAGGAGTTTCCGGAAAGCCGGCAGAGCAGGGGCATCAACCTATCGACGCTCGGATTTTTCTCCGGATTAACGTCGTTGATCCCAGGCGCTGCGGCCTTCCCCACCGTCAACATCGCCGGCTTCTCCGGATTCGGCGCTGTGGAAACCGGCGACGGGACGAACACCAGCATCATCCACTCCTTCAACGCGAGCCTTACCACGCAGAAGAGTAGCCACAATCTGCATTACGGCATCGATTACCGCATCTATCGCGCCTTTCAGAATCGATTCGCGAACGATATCGCGCCGGGCTTCACCTTCACCAGCAACTACACCAAGGCCACGTCCACATCGAGCGCTCCTGCATTAGGCGGTGAGCTTGCGGAGTTCCTCCTGGGCATTCCCGAAGGCAACATGACCCGTAGCGCGAGTTACGCGGATCAGGAACTGTATCTGGGAGCGTTCCTGCAAGATCAATGGAAAGTAAATTCCCGGCTCACACTGAACCTCGGCCTACGCATCGAGCACGAAACTCCCATCACGGAACGCTATGACCGCGCGGTGCTGAAGTTTGATAATTCCGATCCGAATCCGATCGCGGCCCAAGCGATGGCCGCTTATGGCAAGAACCCCATCCCCGAGCTGCCCGCTGCGAATTTTCGCGTGCTCGGTGGCCTGCAATTCGTAGGCGGCTCGAACGGACGCCAATTATGGGACCAGCAATCCATTGCATGGCTACCCCGCTTCGGCTTTGCGTATCAACTCGCCAAGAAAACCGTGCTGCGCGGCGGCTATGGCATCTTCTTCGATTCGCTCGGAACCAACCGTTCTCCCGCCGTTCAAACCGGTTTCACAGCGACGACTCCCATCACCCCGACTTACGATAACGGCATAACCTATGTAGCGTCGTTGGCCAACCCCTTCCCCACCGGTTTGCAGGCGCCGGTTGGATCCGGTCTTGGCCTCGCGACCAATCTCGGCCAGAACCTGACGGTTTACCAGCCTTATCGGCCGCAGCCCTATTCACAACGCTGGTCGTTTGACGTGCAACAGGAATTGCCCGGCAACTTCCTGCTGGATGCGGCGTATGTCGGCAATCGGGGCACGCGGCTTTCCGTCGCGCGCGAACTGAACTATACACCGGCGCAATATTTGAGCCGCACCGGCATCCGGGATCAAACCACCATCAACTATCTGGGCGCTTCCTTTCCGAATCCATTCTTCGGCGTAAACAGCGTTTACGGCAGCACCATTACACGCGGGAATCTGTTGAAGCCGTACCCCGAGTTCGGGAACATTCAGGAAACGGAGCCCATCGGTTACTCCTGGTATCACTCCCTGCAAGCGCAGTTAACGAAACGCTTTTCCATGGGTTATACGCTGAACGTGGCGTATACGTATTCGAAAGCGATGGAAGCCACGTCGTTCCTGAACGCCAGCGACCCCACTCCGTACCGCAGCATCAGCACGCTCGACCGGCCGCACCGGGTGGTCATCA
>CAXSIG010000641.1:1275-3619 GCA_964237255.1 uncultured Bryobacteraceae bacterium | reverse complement strand
TCGGAGAAGTGAAATCGCACCGTTTGGTGTATCCACTTCCCACACTTCCTGTTCATCCAACGCCCTGATTCGGATGCTAAGCGAACCCTCCGTGAGCCTGATCTGTACCGTCCGGTCGTCCAAGTTGAGGAATCCGAAGTTGGTCTGATGAGCAATACGAATAAAGTTCGGCCCGATGGCGACCTCGGCGGTTGCACCTTGGTCAGCAAAGAGGTGATCGCCGGTAGAGAGTGGGTAATTCAGCGTCGCGGCCGACCAATCGTCCACGGTGCCCGGTTGAAAGGAAACCGCGCCGTTCAGGTAACTGAGCCTGGCTACGCGGGAGGGCGGATCCTGCCCAAACGCGGCTGTTGCGAATGCGCCTAAAGCTAAAAGTAAGGTCCCGGACTTCATCGGATATCTCCTTTATCGGTCGTAAGGATGACATACTTTAGCGTTTGGTTCCCTGAGCGAGCAATTAAAGTTCGCTCATTCTTGGGCTAAGGTTTCAGGCGACTACAGCCGAAAGACGGGCATGCGTTGCCCAAGATGCCTGAGTTGGATCGTTCGAAGGAAAAACAGCAGAAGCTTTCGCGACGCCCTATCCCGGGCGGTGGGCAATTACCCGTACAGTTGCGGTATGTGCCGGTACCAGTTTTACTCGTCGCACCGCCAGGTCCCACCGCAAATAATCGCGGAAAACGAGGCGTCTCTGGATTCCGTTCGGATCGCCTGTTCCTGGGGCTTGATGAAGTAAGCCCGTTCGGGTATACTGAATCCTTACGAGTAGAGAAGCGTGAACCTGTGTCCGCTCCCTTCTCGTGGGAAAAGATCACATGCAAGCTATTATCGAAGCCGGTGGAAAGCAGTATCGTGTCCAACCGGGTGACACATTGCGCGTCGCCTCTATGGCGGGCGAGGTTGGGGCGGAAGTGGAACTGGGCCGGGTGCTCGCAGTCTTCAAGGGCGAGGGTGATGTTGTTGCCGGAAACAGCGCGGGTTCTGCCAAGGTAAAGGCGACGATCTCGGCGAACGGTCGTGGCAAGAAAGTGATCGTTTTTAAGTTCAAGCGCAAAAAGCAGTACAAGCGCACGCAAGGACATCGGCAGGATTACACCGAGGTCAAAATCGGCGACATCGTCGTTTAGGCCTGCGAGGAATATTAGATGGCACACAAGAAAGGGTTAGGCAGTTCAAAGAACGGTCGCGATTCCAATGCGCAGCGGCTGGGCGTTAAGGTTTTCGGCGGGCAGCTGGTTTCAGGCGGCTCCATTATCGTTCGGCAGCGCGGCACACGATTGAAACCCGGGTTGAATGTTGGGCTAGGTAAAGACGATACGCTCTTCGCCAAGATCACCGGTGTCGTCGGCTTCCGCGACCGGGGACGCATGGGCCGGTTCGTGGAAGTAAAAGAGCCAGTTCTTTAGCTTTTTTTAGTTTTTGTTGTTTGAGCCGCTGGTCTGCTCGCAAGGCAGACCGGCGGTTTTTTCTTTATGTTCATAGACGAAGTTAAGATTCTGGTGAAAGCCGGTGACGGTGGAAACGGATGCCTGGCCTTCCGTCGCGAAAAGTACGTCCCGCGCGGTGGGCCCTCCGGAGGCGATGGCGGCCGCGGCGGCGACATCAACATGACGTCAAGTAAGGACGAGAGTACGCTTCTCCGCTATCGGTTTAATCCGGAGCACAAAGCGCAACGCGGTCGTCATGGCGAAGGAAGCAACTGCAAGGGCAACGAGGGTACGTCGGTCGAACTTACCGTACCGATCGGAACCGTGGTTTACGACGAAGCGACAGGCGAACGCTTGTTCGACTTTACCGAAGCCGGGCAGATGTTTCGCGCCGCCCGGGGCGGCCGAGGCGGCCGAGGGAATGCGCGATTCGTCTCCTCCACTCACCAGGCGCCAACGGAACATGAAGACGGTCGGCCAGGGGAAGAGAAGCATCTCCGCCTGGAACTGAAGCTTCTGGCCGATGTTGGCCTGGTCGGATTTCCGAACGCCGGGAAGAGCACTCTGATCTCTCGCATCTCCGCCGCGAAACCGAAAGTTGCGGATTATCCGTTTACCACTCTTGAACCGAACTTGGGCGTGGTCCAGATGCCCGACTATCGCTCCTACGTCGTCGCCGATATTCCCGGCATCATCGAAGGTGCGCACTTGGGTCATGGGCTCGGCATCCAATTCCTTCGCCATATTGAACGCACCACGCTTTTGATTCATCTGGTGGATATGTCGGAAACCGGGCGCGATCCGGTGAGCGACTTCGACGTGCTGCTGAACGAGCTCCAATCGTTCAGCGAAGAGTTGGCAAAGAAACCGATGTTTGTTGTGGCTAGCAAAATGGACGCCGCCCAGGATGCGGAACA
>CAXSIG010000641.1:0-1265 GCA_964237255.1 uncultured Bryobacteraceae bacterium | reverse complement strand
TCAACGAAAGCTACCGTTTTTCGAAATCTCGAGTGCCACCGGCGCCGGCATCGATGCCCTGAAGTTCGCGATGTCGGAAGCGGTCCTACCCTCCCCCAGTTAATTACTAACCAAATCGCTCTGCCATAGTCTATCTATGTCATGAAGCGGCACGATGAGATCCCGCCCGGGACTCTCCAGATGTTAATTCTCAAAACTCTGGCGCGGTTGGGCGACATGCATGGCTATGCGATAGCCAACTCCATTCAGCAAAGCTCCGAGGATGTGCTTCGGGTGGAAGAAGGTTCGCTCTACCCGGCTCTCCAACGAATGCTGGTCCAAGGCTGGGTCCAGGCCCACTGGGGTGTGACGGCGGGCAATCGCCGCGCACGTTATTACCAATTGACCGCGCTTGGGCGAAAGCAATTAGCGTCCGAGCTGTCCCGGTATCGACGAGTAACAGCGGCGATCGGCCGAATACTGCAACCGGCGTAAAGAGGAGCATCGATGGAACTGTTTCGCCAACTTAGCCGCCGGCTTTCCATGTTGTTTCGGCGCAAGCAATTCGAAATCGACCTGGCAGAGGAGATGCGGCTGCACCTGGAATTGCGCGGGGAGCAACTGCGCGCAGACGGCCTTGCGTCGCTCAACGCTGAGGTAGCGGCACAGCGTGCCTTCGGCAATTCCACACTACTGTCCGAAAAGAGCGCGGACGAATGGGGTTGGAGAGGACTGGAGCAGTTCGGCCAGGATCTCCGCTATGGAGCTCGCGCAATGTTGCGAAAGCCTGGTTTTACAGCGGCCGCGGTGTTGGTATTGGCATTGGGAACTGGTGCGAATACCGCGATATTCAGCGTGGTGAGTTCGGTCCTGTTGAATCCGCTTTCCTACAAAGACCCCGACCGATTGGTGACCGTGCTCCATGAGGGTTCGAATCCGGTAGCTCCGGCGAACTATCTGGATTGGCGGGCCCAGAGCCACTCGTTCGAAGCGATGGGAGCGGCGGAGGCGTGGAGTCCTAACGTAACGAACAGTGTTCCGCCCGAACATCTGTCGGCTCTCCGGATTTCCCAAACCGTATTGCCGATGCTCGGAATAGCACCAATAATTGGAAGGCTGTTTGCGGCCGGAGAGGACAGGTCGGAGTACGAAACGGTATTGAGTTACGGGTTGTGGCAGCGCCGTTTTGGCGGCGACCCCAAGGTTCTCGGCACGAAGACCACGTTCGATGGTAAGGCGTATACGGTGGGCGTTATGCCGCGCGACTTCAAATTCGCCCCGTTTTG
>CAXSIG010000640.1:0-3623 GCA_964237255.1 uncultured Bryobacteraceae bacterium | reverse complement strand
ATGGCAAAGGCGAACCGGGTCAAATCAACAGCGTGAGCCATGGATGCAGCCCCGCGCGCTTCCGCCAGATCAACGTAATCCAGACCGATTAACATGATGACCCGCGACGAAGCCAAGAAGCTGGCCGACAAGGTCCTGAGCTACTCCACATTCCCGGAGTGCGATGTCTCAATCTCAAGTTCCACAGACGCGTCCATCCGTTTCGCGTTGAACGGCATCACTACGTCCGGCTACACCATCGAGCGCTCCATGAGTATCGTTTCGGGCAAGGATGGCCGGGTGGGCGCCACGGTGATTGATGAGTTCGACGACGCAACCATCAAAGAGGCCGTTAAGCGAACCGAAACGCTGGCGGGTATCACGCCTCCAAATCCGGAACGCGAAACGCCCCTCGACCCTCAGAAATATCCCGTGGTGGAAAACTTTGCTACGTCCACCGCGAACGCCAGAAACGCGCAGATGATTCCGCAGGTGCGCTCGATTGTAGAAGCTGCCAAAGCGGCTAACTTCGTAGCCGCGGGCTTCTTCGAACGCTCGGCCGCATCATCCGCGATCGCGAATAAGGCGGGTAACTTCGGTTACGGCCGCGTCACCGACGCGAACCTCTCGACCACGGTGCGTACAAAAGAGGGCACCAGTTCCGGGTGGGCCTCGCATCCCGCGGTTCGCATTGAAGAGATCGATGGCGCGGCAGTGGGCAAAGCCGCTGTCGAGAAGTGCGCGAAATGGCAGAACCCGAAAAAGCTGGATCCGGGTAAGTACACCGTCGTACTGGAACCCACCGCGGTGGGAGATTTGGTTCAACTGGTTGGCTTCAGCATGCAAGCCCGAGCGGCGGAAGAAGGCCGCAGCTTCCTAAGTAAGAAAGGCGGCGGAACGCTGGTGGGCGAAAAAATGTTTCCGGAAGGCGTCACGCTACGCTCCGACCCGAAGAACCCACTCTATTCCGTGCTTCCCTGGGGCGGTGGTGGCGGCATGCCTACGGGCCCAATTACCTGGATCGAAAACGGCGTAGTCAAGAATCTTTCTTATGACCGCTATTACGCGAAAAAAGCCGGCAAGCAGCCGACCCCGTTCCCGAATCACTTGGTGCTGGATGGGGGAGATAAGTCGCTTGCCGATCTGATCGCGTCCGTGGACCGCGGTCTGTTGGTGACGCGCTTCTGGTACATCCGTGTGGTGAATCAGCAAACGGTGCAAGTGACCGGACTAACTCGCGACGGGCTGTTCCTGATCGAGCAGGGCAAGGTAACAGGTCCAGTTGTAAATTTCCGATTCAACGAGTCACCCGTGCGATTGCTGCAAAACATCGTCGCCAGGGGTAAGTCGGTGCGCGTGCGAGGCGGCGAAGGGCAGGGAATGATCGCACCGCCGTTAGTCGTGAAAGAGTTCCCGTTTACCAGCCTTTCGGAAGCGGTATAGAAGCAAAGGACGGATGTTCAGTGAAGTTTGCGTTTTAGCTCCGACAACGCCTGCCGCTGATCGATAGTTAACTCGTTTCGCGTCTGCAGTTCCAGATAGATCTTCTCGGCCCGACGATAGCAGGCCGTCGCCTCACCCCGCTTGCCAGCTTCCAGGTATGCGTCGCCCACGCTGATTTCCCCATCGGCAACCGACGCGCGCGTGTTTGCCGATGAGTGAGTCCGATCGGCCTCGCTCGCTAGTTCTAAAGATCGCCGAGCTGCGGTCATCGCTCCCGCGGCATCGTGATTGGCCGTTAATGCTTGTCCCAGCATGGAGGTTGTCAGCATCAACGAGTGGCGGGGACGCTCATTGGTCGGGTCCGCGGCGGATGCTTCTTCATAAATGTCGCGTGACCGCGCAAGCAGCGCCGCCGCGAGTTTGAAGTTGCCGGTCCGCATCGCCATTCGCGCCGGACCTTCCAGATCGGCCGCTAGTAGCGATTTGACCGCGGGATCGTTCGGGTGGAGTGCCACAATCTTCTCATCGATGGCGCGCGCCGAGGCGAAGCTTTGGATCGCTTCGCGGAACATGCGTTGCCGGGCCTCCACTTGTGCCAAGCGGCGATAAAATGCGCCAAATGAGGATTGCGCCGACTCATTGGATGGGTGCGCGGCGAGCCATTCCCGACGTATCCCCTCTTCTTCGCGATAGGACTTGAGCGCCCCGGGAAGATCGTTGCTCTGTAGTTGGGCATAACCCAGGTCGCGAAGCCCCGAAGCGATAGGAAATCTGTCTTGTGCCGCCCCCGTTTTTGCAGCTATTTCTCGATAGGCGGACAACTCTTCGCGAGCCAACGCGACACCTTCAGTGACGCGCCCGCGTCCAATTTCCACCAAGCTGCGTTTGCCGGCCACCGAAGCCGAGCCCCGCGTGTCGAACGCGCGGCGGTAAAATTCGCTGGCTAGGGTAAGGCTACGCGAGGCGCCATCCAGATCCAGCAGATGTGCACCAGTGCGGTCGCCCTGGACCGTACCGAGCCGTTCATATCCGGCAGCTATCTCCAATAGAAGCGATCGGTTGTCGCCGGCCTCACGCGCCAAGCCATCCAGATAGGTGAGCGCTCGGGTCAGCAGAATGCCGCGTGCCGCCGTCGTGCCGGGAACCCGGGCGATTGCGTCGTCCAACTCAAAAATCACGGAGTGGGCCAGAGACCGAACCTCCGCAAACCGTCGATCCGCCCGGCGCGCCTGCGTCAAGGTGGCCAGAACGCCCGCGACGATGACAAAAAAAAACAGCGCAGCAACCGTAAACCGCGTCTTGTGGCGGAGGACGAGCTTTTGCGTCCGGTAAAGGAAAGACGCGGGACGGGCCAGAACCGGAAGTCCATCCCGATAACGACGCAAATCGGCAGCAAAATCGCTGGCCGAAGCGTAGCGCCGGAAGATTTCTCGTTCCAGCGCCTTCAAGACAATGTTATCCAGATCGCCCGAAAGCGCCTTCGCTCTCAAGGGCTGAGCGACCTCGCTGGGCTTGGGCGGCGTGGGCGAATGAAGGTCGTAGGGCGCTTTTCCGGAAAGAAGCTCATAAAGCAGCGCGCCAAGCGAATAGACGTCGCTAGCGGTGGTCAGCGGCTCGCCGGCTAATTGTTCCGGGCTTGCGGCTCGGGGAGTAAGAACGCGGAATACGGTCGCGGTCTGCTCGCCCCCTGCATCGGCATCCAGCAGCTTCGCGATGCCAAAATCCAGCAGGTGCGGCACGCCGCTGGCGTCCAGCAGGATGTTGCGCGCCTTGATGTCGCGATGGAGAACCAGATTGTAGTGGGCGAACGCTACCGCTTCGCACACGGGCAGGAAGAGATCTACGATTTTGCGCACCTCCAGATCGCGGCAGTATTCGTCGATCGGCATTCCATCAATGAACTCCATGACGAAGTACGGCCGCCCGTCCGAAGCTACGCCGCCATCCAGAATGCGGGTGATATTCGGATGAACCAAGCGCGCGAGAATGCGGCGTTCCTCCGCGAACCGGCGCAGAATCGCGCCCGAATCCATTCCGAGCTTGATCAGTTTGACTGCGACCCTCTGCTCAAATTGGCCGTCATCCCGCGTGCCCGCATACACCACGCCCATGCCGCCTTGGCCCAACTCACGCCCGATCCGGTAATTCCCGACGCGGTCTATTGGTGGCGAAGATAACGGCTGCGTATCGAGATCGAGGAA
>CAXSIG010000639.1:0-3627 GCA_964237255.1 uncultured Bryobacteraceae bacterium | reverse complement strand
ACGCCGACACTCGCAAGCGAGGAATCTGGCCTGAGGCGCTTCCCGGTCCTGCGATCCGGTTGCGCGATCGTATCTGGACCGAAATCAAAGCGTCATGAAACGCTGGATTCTTGCCGCGTGTTTCGCAGCCCGCGTATTAAGCGCCGCCAGTCCGGCCGACTGGGTACCCGTTCGATGGCCTTTCACCGACCCCGCCACGTTAGCGCTGGTCGAAGGAACCAAGTTTAACTGCATCGTGACCGAAACGCCGAGCCCGGCACTCGTCAAAGCGGCCACCCAGAGGGGTATCGATGTGGTGGCTTTGATTCACTCCGCCGCCGAGGTCGCGCCCGCGCAAGCCGCCGGTGTTGTTGGCTTCGTTTCGGAGGGAGTTTCTTCGTTTTCCACCACATTGCCGGTCATCCTAATTACTTCGCGCGTCAAACTGGATCTCACCTCGAAAGCTCCCGTGATCGGCACCTATCAGGGAATCTGGGCCGGAATTCAAATCACCGAAGAAGGTTCGGCAAAGGCCGCGCCGTCGGGAGCGCCCTGGATCGACACCAACACCGGCTTCCTTCGCTACGTCCGTGCCGCCTGGAACGGACCGTCGTTCTGGCTGACCAACCAGCCGCCAAAAAACTCTGTCATCCCGGTTACGCGTTACCTCCAGATGATTGCCGATGCCGCGATGAGCAACGCGCGCTGGGTCATCTCTCTCGATTCCGATTTCGCCGGGCGCCTCAATCGCGGCGACCGCAAAGCCCGCGTCGATTGGGACCGCATCACCGGCCTTGTTGCCTTCTATGAGAATCATTCCGAATGGAGAACCCTTCTGCCGGCCGGAAAGTTGGCGGTCATCGAATCCAAGTCCGATGGCGCGCTGCTCACCGGCGGCGTCCTGGATATGATTGCGGCGAAACATACACCCGTTAAGCCGGTTCCGCCCGATAAGCTGACTCCTGAGTCCCTAGCCGGCGAACAAATGGCGCTTGATGTTGCGCCCTCAAAGCAAACCGCGGACACGCTTCAGCGGTTCACAGCGCGAGGTGGCTTCGTTTTGAAAGGGCCGCAATCCCCTGCGCTCTCTTCCTCAGACGGTGTGTCGATCCGTCAGGACGAGAAAGAGCTAAAGAAACTAAACGACCTCTGGCACGATATCCAAACCGCTATTGGCCGGCGCAACCTCGGCGTACGGCTCTTCAATGTGTCGTCTATGCTCTCGAACCTGCTCTCGACGCCGGACCGCAAGCAGGTCTATGTGGAACTGGTCAACTACTCCGATTACCCTGTCGACAACGTCACGGTTCACCTCCTGGGTTCGTTTTCGAAGGCAACACTTTTCACTCCGGATGGCAAAACGCAATCTCTCGAAATCTACAAGACGGATGAAGGCTCAGGCGTCGATATCGATACGGTGGGAACGGCTGCGACTGTAAAGCTCGAAGCCAATGGCGCACCCGAGCCCTAACACGCACAAGTACACGAACCAGTCCCCCCACTGCGTGTACAGGGTTATCGATTGTTCCTCGCCATAGTGTAGCGGCGCGGCAAGTTCCTGATATGAGGCCTGTTGATCGTGCGCTTGTCCCGCCGGATCGATAGATGCCGTGATGCCATTGTTCGTGACTCGCACGATCCATCGCCGATTCTCGATCGCCCGCATCCGTGCGATTAGAAAGTGCTGGTGGCGAGCGGCGCTTTTCGCAAACCAGCTATCGTTCGAAAGATTGAACAGCGCCTTCGCCCCAAGCAAAGGAAACTGACGGATGTAGTTCGGGAACACGGATTCATAGCAGATAAACGTGCCGATTCCATTCGCCACAACCGGTCGTGCCCCGGATGCAAACTCCCCGGCTTCCGCAGAGACTTTGCGAGTGACAGCGCCAAACGGCCAGGGCACGAACTCCCCGAACGGAACCAGGTTTACCTTGTCGTATCGACTCACGAACCGGCCTTCGGCGGAAAGCAGGATCGCCGAATTTAACGGCTCACCACGATCGTTGTGACTGACGACCCCCGCTAGCAGTGGAGCCTGCGCCGCACGCGGGACATCCGCTAATAGACGGTCATGATCGTAGATAGGCGCGGGAACTTCCGGCCAAACCACAAGCGTGGGAGCCGAAGACGAAATCGAGAGAGTCTTCAAATGCCGCTCCAGCGCCGTCGCGCCTTCCGGTGAAAAAGCGGCTTCTTCGGAAACGTTCGGCTGGACGGCAAAGGCAACTAACGTCGGTACCGAATGAGGGAGAGCGGGCACCACCAGCAGCAGTGCCCAAAGGGCCAGCCAGACCCATTGACGGGTGACGATGACCGCGGCAGTTAAGGCAAGCAGAAACAATATGCCCCACACGCCGGTATACGGAGCCAGCTTCGCCACCCAAGACCAGTCGGCTGCGGCATTGCCCAGCACCAGCCAAGCGAAGCCCGTATAGTTATGGGTCCACTCGAAAGCGGCCCAAAGAGCCGCCAGCGCGGGAGCGGCCCACCAACGCCTCGCAACAAACGGAGCGAGCCAGGCGAGCGCACCCAGTTGAAGACCTTTCGCCAAGGAGAACAAGACGAATAACGCCCAGCTTTCCACTGCTCCCATCCCACCGTGATTTTCCAGCGTGCCTTGAATCCAGTAACATGCCCCGAACCAAAACACCACGCCTGTGAGCCATCCATACAGGACACGTCGCTTCGCATGGAGCACCACGTAGAACAGAGGAGCCAACGCAACGGGCGCAAGAAACGAGAAGTTGAATCCGGGGAACGCGAATATCAACAACACCCCGGTGAGGAGTGCGATCACACCAGGTTGTGGCTTACCTCATCCGCCATGTAGGAGCTACGCACTAGCGGCCCGCTGAACACCATCTTGAAGCCGAGCGATAGACCATAATCGCGCCAAGCGTCGTACTGAGCGGGAGTAGGAAACGACTGCACCGGCAAGTTCCGGCGAGTCGGCTGCAAATACTGCCCGATCGTCGAGACATCCACATCGCGCGCACGCAAATCGCGCAACAACGTCCGAATCTCCTCGTCCGTTTCCCCCAGCCCCACCATAAACCCCGACTTGGTCAGCACCTCAGGCCGATACCGCCGCGCAAACTCCAGCACGTCAAGCGACTGAACATAATTCGCTTGCGGACGCACCTTCCGGTACAGCCGTGGAACGGTCTCCATGTTGTGATTGAACACATCGGGAGCCGCATCCAGAACACGTGCCACCGCGTCCGTGTCGCCACAGAAATCGGGCGTCAATACCTCCACCCGCGCCCCAGGCAAAGCCGCACGAACCTCACGAACGGTCTCCGCGAAATGATGCGATCCCCCATCGCTCAAGTCATCCCGATTCACGCTCGTGATCACGACATACCGCAACTTCATCTCGGCGGCCATGCGCGCGACATTCGCCGGCTCCAAGGGATCGAGCCGCATATCCTGCTTATCAGGACGGCCCTTCGGAACCGAACAGAACGCGCACCCACGCGTACACAAATTGCCCAAGATCATGAACGTCGCCGCGCCGCGATGAAAACACTCATGGATATTCGGACAACGCGCCGATTCGCAAACGGTATGAAGGTTAAGCGCCCGCAACCCGGACTTCAGCTTGTTTAGCGATTCGAAATGCGTGGGGCTTTTCCGCGCCCACTCCGG
>CAXSIG010000638.1:0-3638 GCA_964237255.1 uncultured Bryobacteraceae bacterium | reverse complement strand
TGGCGGGCATGTCGGTTTGGCCGCGATACTCCGTGCAGACAGGAATTTCTTCCAATTGATCCAGCACGTCGAGTTTCGTCATGACAAGCGTGTCGAAACCGTTGACCATGGCGGTGTACTTCAAGAGCGGCACGTCGAACCAGCCGCAACGCCTCGGTCGCCCCGTGACGCTGCCGAATTCGGCCCCGCGTTGCCGGATCAGTTCCCCACGGACATCGAGAGACTCGGTAGGAAACGGCCCGCCGCCGACACGTGTAATGTAAGCTTTCGAAATTCCAACAATGCCGCGTATTCGTGTGGGTGGAACGCCTGTTCCAGTGGACGCCCCGCCTGCCGATGCGCTGGAGGACGTCACGAATGGGTACGTTCCGTAATCGAGATCGAGCATCGTACCCTGGGCGCCTTCGAAGAGAATCCGTTCGCCGCGCCGGTCCGCATCGTTCAGGAGCGACGCGGTATCGCAAACTAAGGGGCGAACCCGTTCCGCGAGGGTTTCGTACTGAGACCGAATAGCGGCGTAATCGCACTGGTCGTGAATGCCGAGAGCGGTTTCCAGTTCAAATTTTTCCTTGGCCAGTATGTCGAACGCATTCCCGAACGCATCGCGATCCAGCCATTCTGCAACGCGAATGCCGCGACGGCCAGCCTTGTCTTCGTAACAAGGGCCGATCCCGCGAGATGTGGTTCCTATCGAGATGCGCTTCTCCATAGTCCGATGCCACGGGAAAAGAACGTGGGCACGGTTGCTGATTCTTAGTTGCCCAGCGACATCGACGCCGGCAGCTTCAAGCGAATCGATTTCAGTCAAAAGGGCGAGTGGGTCGATCACAAGGCCGTTGCCGATCACCGCCCGCTTTCCGGGATGCAGAATGCCGGACGGAATGAGCTTCAGTACGAATGTCCGGTCGCCGATTTTGATGGTGTGACCCGCGTTATGGCCGCCCTGGTAGCGCGCAACGACGTCGAAATCTTCGCTCAAGAGGTCGACGATTTTCCCTTTTCCTTCGTCCCCCCATTGCGCCCCTAAGATGATGATATTGTTAGGCAAACTCTCCATTGTAACGCACGGTGGCCGCCATGTGTTACGCTCGAAAAATGTCGCTTTGCGAAGTCTTTCGCAACTTAGGGGAGGACCGATTTTCCAAATTGCTCCGCACGATTTCCATGGGCAAGTTGAAGACGTATCAGCTCTATGAGCGCTTGAAGGTTCGCACTCACATAACCAAGCTCAACACAGAGAATTTGCGGAAGGCGGAACCTCGGCTTTGGGAGCGACTGAAAACAGGCGACGACGAGTACGCGACGGATCTGTCTCAGGCCGTCTTGGTTTCCCATCTGGATCTGATTGTGGCCGTCTTAAACTTCCTTGGTATTCCACACGAAGAGGGTTTTTTCGTGAAGGACCTGGATGCCAAGCCGTATCTCACGGAAGGCTGGGCGGAACGGGTCTATTTGCACTTTAAAGACACTTTTCCCGAAGCCCTGGTGCTCTTCTATATCAATCACCTGATTTTTGAGTTGCTGAAGGACGAACCTCTCTACCTGCCGGCTTAGTCCGTCAACTTACAACGAAACATGCTGGAATCTGCACTTACCGAGCTACAAGCCGGTACCCTGCGGCGCATTGAGGAAGCCTCGACGCCCGCCGATTTGGAAACGATTCGCGTCGAGGTGCTGGGCCGGAAAGGCACGCTTGCTTCTGTGTCGAAAGACATGGGCAAAGTGCCCGCCGAAGAACGTGGACGCATCGGCAAATTGCTGAACGAAGCCAAGAACGCTCTGGAAATCGCGCTTACCGCGAAGCAGGAGCATTTTGCGGCCGAAGCTTTAGCGCAACGGCTGGAACAGGAATGGGTGGATCTGACACTTCCCTCCCCCGGTTTGCGCCCGGGCAATCTGCATCCGCTCACCCGTCTACAGCAGGAGACTGAGGATTTGTTCCGCTCGCTTGGGTTCACCATCCTGGATGGGTTTGAGGTGGAAGATGAGTTCCATAACTTCGATGCCCTGAACATTCCGGCCGATCACCCCGCGCGCGATATGCAGGACACGTTTTGGCTGGAAGGCGGGAAACTGTTGCGGACGCACACCTCGCCCGTGCAGGTTCGCGGCATGGAAACGCTTCCTCTACCTCTGCGAATGATCGCTCCGGGCCGAGTGTTCCGGAACGAAACCGTGGATGCTTCGCATGAGCATACGTTCTATCAACTGGAAGGGATGATGATCGACCGCAATGTCTCAGTTGGGAACCTGATCTACTTCATGAAGACGTTGTTGGGGCAGGTTTTTGGTCGTGAGGTAACGGTGCGCCTCCGTCCGGGATTCTTTCCGTTTGTGGAACCCGGTTTCGAACTCGATATCCAATGTCTCATTTGCGGCGGTCCGGGCTGCGCGGTTTGTAAACAGAGCGGTTGGGTGGAACTGCTTCCGTGCGGTTTAATCAACCCCAAAGTTCTTGCGATGAGCGGCATCGACACCAACGAATGGGGCGGATTTGCATTCGGATTGGGGCTGACCCGTTTAGTGATGATGCGATACGGAATCGGTGACATTCGCTTGCTGATGTCCGGAGACCTTCGCTTTCTCGCCCCGGTGGCCGCTTGAAGTTCTCCTTGAATTGGATTCGCGAGTTCGCCGCTCTGCCCGAAAATGCCGGGCTGACGATGAACCTGATTACGACGCGAACTGCGGAGTGCGAAGGTTTGGAGAGCTACGGTCCGCAAGATGCGAGTGCCGCGACGGTTGTTTCGGCCGAACCTGTCCCGGAAACAAAACTGACGCTGGCGGTTGTCGATACCGAGAAGTACGGACGCAAGACCGTCGTTTGCGGAGCACCGAACTGCCGCGCCGGTTTGCGAACGGCGTATCTACCGATCGGCAAGAAAAAAATTCAGGGCATTGAGAGCGACGGCATGCTGGCCAGCGGAGATGAACTGGGAATCAATCGCGATCATGACGGGATCGTGGAATTGCATGAGCCACTACCCGCGCCGGACTACATTCTGGAGATCGATAACAAGTCACTCACGCACCGGCCGGATTTATGGGGCCACTTCGGCATGGCACGCGAGATTGCAGCGATTACCGGCGGCGTTCTGACAGATCCCGTGGATCTATCGCTACTTCCTTCGGGTAACCCCGCTTTTGAGGTGGAAGGCGACCCGGAGCTTTGCCCTCGCTTCAGCGCTCTGGTTTACGAGAACGTGACCGTTGCACCGTCACCGCTTTGGATGCAATTTCGGCTTACGGCGGTCGGGCTGAACCCGATCAACAATCTGGTCGACATCACGAACTATGTTGCCGCCGAATTGGCTCAGCCGATGCACGCCTATGACAAGAACCTGCTACGGGGAGGTAAATTGACCGCGCGGCTGGCGCGAGAAGGCGAACAGTTGGCTGCGCTAAATAAAGAAAGCTATTCGCTCACCAGCTCGAATTTGGTGATCGCGGATGAAGGCGGACCCGTTGGCATCGCGGGTGTAATCGGCGGATTGGACAGTGCGATTCATATCGGCACCACCAACGTTGTGTTCGAAGCTGCTAATTTCCACGCGTCAAGCATTCGCAAGACGTCCGCGGCCTTGAAGATTCGAACCGACGCGTCGATGAGATTTGAAAAGTCTCAAGACCCGGAGAAT
>CAXSIG010000637.1:0-3641 GCA_964237255.1 uncultured Bryobacteraceae bacterium | reverse complement strand
ACGGGCATCTATCTCGATCAGCGCGACAACTATGTGGCCGCGGCGCGATTGGCGTCGGGCCGGGCTTTGGACTGCTTCACCTCGTCGGGCGGCTTCGCAATTCATTTGGCCGCAAGTTGCCAACACGTCGAAGGTATCGATTCCAGCATGACCGCGATTACAGCAGCCCGCGCCAATGCCGAGCGAAACGGCCTTTCGAATGTCGATTTCCGCGAAGGCGACGTATTTCAACTGTTGTCAACAACCTCGAAGCGGTACGGAACCATCGTCCTCGATCCGCCAGCCTTCACGAAGACACGAGGCAAAGTCGACTCGGCTCTAAGAGGCTACAAAGAGATTAATCTGCGAGCCCTGAAACTACTGGAACCGAACGGAATTTTAGTCACTTGCTCCTGTTCGCACCATGTAAGCGAAGCGGACTTACTGGAAACAATTGCCGCGGCCTCGCTCGATGCGAACCGCACGTTGCGTGTTTTGGAACGAAGAACGCAGGCGCCGGACCATCCGATACTGATCACGGTTCCGGAAACGCATTACCTGAAGTGCCTAATCGTGCAGGCTATCTAAGGTCGGGCTAAGTTCGGCTCAAGCGAATGTCCACTTCACGCTCGACGTAAGTCCATTCTTTAGAAGCTCTGAGGCGCTTGACCAGGGTTTCGAAGGCGGAACTCTGTTCCGGCGCAAACTCAAACCACGTGAGGAAGTCGAACTCCTCGCCCAGGTCGCGGCTATGGTGCAGACGCCTTGCAATCCCCGGCAGATATTCCAGGCCAATCGCATTGTGATGAGACTGCTCTTCGAAAATCGCCCGCCGTTGATCCTGCGCCAGATTCCACCATGCGGCGGACTTCTTGATCGGAATCAGAGCGGCTCTGGTGGACTGCGGGCGCCCGAGTCCCTCTTGTTTCTTCTTCAACTCCACTAACTCCGATTGCGTCGCGTAACGAACGTTGCTCATCACGCCCCGTAGAGTCCAAGCCCCGGGGCTCCCTTGCAGCGATTTCGCACCCTCCATCACTTGGAGTCGTTCCCCATTGGGCAGTCCTTGTCCTACAACATCGCGAACACTGTCGATCTTCCATTCCCCGTTCTTTCCGGCAACAAACGAAACAGGAAGAGGATGACTAGCGGCTGGAGCTACGGCATCCGGGGCCGGTTGTCCTCCGATCAGCAGTGCCGAACTACAGCCGAGAACGGACCTTCTGGTAAATCGTTCGCCGTTGTCTTCAGACACGTCCCGCTAGCATTTCGTCCGCCAGGTAATCGGTAGCTCGCCAACTCAACGCCAAAATCGTCAGTGTCGGGTTTTTCTCGCTTGCCGTCGTGAACGCCGCGCCATCCACAACAAACAGATTTTTGACGTCGTGGCTTTGACAGAATCCATTCAAGGCACTGCGTTTCGGGTCCGCTCCCATGCGGCACGTGCCATGCTCATGGATCGCGCTCCCGCTCACATCCACTTTGCCGCGCTCGAACGGAAGGACGTCTGCTTTTGCGGCATGCAGGATAGTCTCGGCCGTCTCATACATCTCTTTGATCATTAAGTGCTCGTTCTCGCCGATCTTGTAGTCGATCCGCACAACCGGTACACCGAACTTGTCTTTCTTCTCCGGATCCAGCGTTACGCGATTGTCTTTTCTCGGCAGCACTTCGCCATATGGATGCAGCGCCACCAGTGCCGGATAACGCGCTTTCACTCCTTTCTTGAATCCCGCCCCAAACCCCGGCAGGTCCTTCGCGAAGTTTGCGTTCGCCTGGGCGCCGCCGTTCCAAAACTGGCTTCCATAGCCGCGCAGATACTGACGTTTCTTGCCGCGATGATTGAACCGCGGCATATAGATATGTTCTCCGCCGATCCCATCGTCGTTCCTCGTAGCCGTGCCTAACAACTCCGGCACGAAGCCGTATAGATGAAAGCGCACTTGCTCACTGAGATAACGACCAATCACATCGGACGAGTTCGCAATCCCGTTTGGATAGCGCTCCGATTTCGAGTTCAACAAGATTCGCGTCGAATCCACGCAAGCCGCCGCGACAATTACGACACGCGCTCGCATGGTCCGTTCCGCGCCGGTACGGCGGTCGAAATATGGCACGCCGTTCGCCTTACCGTCATCGCCTGCCAGCACCTCGGAGACAACCGCGTTATCGACTACCTTCACTTTGCCGGTCTTTAGCGCGGGTTCCATCAAATAGTCCGACGAGTTGAAAAAAGCGGATACGTCACAGCCGCGCCCACAGGCTCCGCAGTAGTGGCACGCGTTATGCCCGTTGTGCGGCTTGGTTAACACCGCGCGCCGCACGTTCACGATAGAGATGCCTTCCGAAGCCGCAGCTTTTTGGAGGAATTTTTCTCCACATCGCAGGTTCGGCGGAGGTAAGTGGAACTTACTTCCAGGCAGCGAATCCTGATCGTCCGTCCCGCCGCAGACGCCGATGAATTGCTCCACGCGGTCGTAGTAGGGAGAGATGTCCGCATAGCTGATGGGCCACGGAATTTCCCAACCGTCTCGCTCCGCGCCTTTAAAATCCAAATCGCCATACCGCAGGGAAACACGTCCCCATATGTTGGTCCGCCCGCCACGACCCCATACCCGAACCAAATCGAACGGCTGCTTCGCCGGCGTTACGTAGGGTTGTTCCTTCAAGTTCAGAAGAAAGTCCGGGGGCCGCTCGCCACGGTCGATTCGCTCGCGCCATTCCCAGGGCTTGACATGCGTCCAGAATTTCCGCCGTTCGAACTTTTCACCGGCATCCAGCACCGTGACATTTATGCCTTTACGTGAAAGATTCCAAGCAGCCATGCCACCTGCCGCGCCGCTGCCTACGATCAGGACGTCCGAAGTGCTCTGCATGATTCGTAGCGATCATCATATACCGCGTAATGGCCGGGTAATACGACTAGAAGGGCTAAAACGGTTGAAAAATGTCGCAGATTTGAAATATACTGCAACAAGTCCCTTCAGGAAAACCATGTCTCGTTTCTCAGTTTTATTCACTTCGTGCGTCTTTCTTTCGGCCATTGGCCTAGTTCATGCGCAGACCGGCACTATTCAAGGAACGGTCAACGACGCCGCAGGCGCCACGGTGCCGAATGCCAGCGTAAAAGCGGTCGATCAGGCAAAAAACATCATTGCTAGAGAGACCACGACAAATCGCGAAGGCATATTTGCGCTTACCCCATTGCTTCCCGGCCAATACACGATCCGCATCGAGGCGCCCGGATTCAAAGCGGCCAACATCAAGAACATCACGCTCGATCAAACACAGATTCTGAATCTCGGCGTCCTGGCACTTGAGTTGGGACAGGTAGCGGATTCGGTTTCAGTTGAGTCGCTGGTCACCGCCGTTGAAACCACGACGGCGCAGAAGTCGTTCGTCATCAGCTCAAAAGAAGTCACTGAAATTCCGCTGAACGGCCGCGATTTTCAATCCTTGATGCGCACGCTTCCCGGTGTGGTCTCGAACGATTCGAGCGATTTCCGGCTGGCCTTTAACAACACAAATTCTTTCAACGTCAACGGCCAGCGCGGCAGCAGCAACAACGTGTTTCTCGATGGCGCGATAAACACCGACGTGGGCGCGAACGACGGGCAGTACACCCAGATCAGCCTGGATGCAGTCAGCGAGTTCAAGCTTCA
>CAXSIG010000636.1:0-3646 GCA_964237255.1 uncultured Bryobacteraceae bacterium | reverse complement strand
TCGGATTTGAACGTCTCCACCGCGCGTTCTCTTTCGGCCACAATTTTCACTTCATGATCAATCTCACCCAAAATGCGTTGTCTGGCTTTTGATCGCACAAAAGATGGGATCTGCCGCAATGCGGATTCGGTAATTCGTATCTCCCTGAATTTTTGGACAAACGGATCGTATGTCCCCAAGAGTTCGTTGCGGGAACTGAGAACGTCCCGGTTTATCTCCGCGTCAAGCTGTTTGAGGCGGAGCAGGCCGGCGTTGAACCGGTTGTGTTCCGTTGGATTGACGGGCTTCTGTTCAACAAATAAGAAGGTCAGTAGTATGACGGCGCCGACACCCAGCAGGAAAGCTCTGAAGTGAACAGCCCTCACAAGGTTGTGCCTTCCAGGGCGCCGGTTAGGGTATTGAGAAAAGCCACGATCAGTTCGGATTCTGAAGGGGAGAGCGGCCGACCGAGCTGATACTTCGCCATCATTGCCACCGCATCCGTCAGTGTGCGGGCGCTCCCGTCGTGGAAGTAGGGCGCTGTCAACGCCACGTTGCGGAGACTTGGCACTTTGAACATAAACTTGTCGCGAGGGTTACCTGTGACGTTGAACCGCCCAAAGTCCGCTCTACCGAGGTCCCCTCGATCAGTGAAGTAAGCGGCCATTACCCCTACGCGCTGATACATGTTGCCGCCGATGTTTGTACCCTGATGACAGCTAGCGCATCCGAACGACTTGAACAACTTATAGCCATCCAGTTCCTGGTTCGTCAGAACGCCGACGTGCCGAAGGTACTGGTCGAACCGGGAGTTCGGTGTCGCCAACGACCGCTCGAATTCGGCGATGGCGTTTCTAACGTGGTCGCTTTGAATAGCGTTCTGGTAGATTTCACGAAAAGCTATCTTGTATTCCGGAGAATTGTTCAACTTTGCGACGACCTCGGGCCAAGTCGATCCCATTTCAATTTTGGATTGAATGGGCTCTCCAACTTGCGCTTCCAGCGTCTCCGCTCGACCGTCCCAAAACTGGCTGAAGTTCAAACCGCTGTTCAAAACGGTTGGAGCGTTGATAAGTCCTACAGCGCCATGAATGCCGATTGATCTCGCCCGATGATCGGCTCCTCCCGCTTTAAGGATGTGGCAACTTGCGCAGGAGATACTGTTGTCTTGTGACAGGCGCGGATCGTGGAAAAGTTTGCGTCCAAGCGCCACCTTTCGGGCATCCAGATTTCTAGGTCTTTCGATCGGCAGGATTGGTTCATCGGAGTCCGCAGTGGGTTCTTCAACGCGTTCCGCTGCTTCAGTTCGCTGCTCCTGAAATACGTAACTCAGGCAGCCTATCGCAAATAAGGAAGCGGCAGTGCCGACGAAAAACCGCCTCATTCCGCTATTCCGGACTATTTTGGGCATCAGTTTCATGGGTAAATTTCCGTTCCTAACAACCACAATGAGTGTCCGGCTGTACTGACTTAATCGGCCGGTGAGTGGAAACCTTTAGGTATTTATTCCCTGGGACTGTTTCAACGTAAGATTTAATGTTGGCTCAATCGCCAATCGTGCCCAAAGACAATGACCACTCGTAAACTGGGAACCCAAGGTCTGGAGGTCTCGGTCATTGGACTCGGCTGTTGGGAGTTTACCGGTCGCGCTTATGGTCCCGCCAACGACGCGGAATCCGTTCGCATCTTACATCATGCGGTAGAACTGGGCGTCAACTTTTTCGATACCGCTGAATCGTACGGTCCGTTCAGTAATGAAGAGTTGCTTGGTCGAGAACTCAAGAGCTATCCGCGCGACAAACTGGTCATCGCCACCAAGTTCGGGATGCGAATCGAAGGAGGGCAAATCGCCGGTACCGACAGCAGGCCGTCGCACATTCGTGAAGTTGTCGAGGCGTCGCTCCGTCGTTTACGGACCGACTACGTCGACCTTCTCTATCAGCACCGTGTGGATTTCGAAGTTCCGATCGAAGACGTCGCCGGGACGGTATCCGATTTGATCGCGGAAGGCAAAGCTCGTTACTTCGGACTTTCCGAAGCGGGAGCGGCAACCGTTCGGCGCGCTCACGCGGTGCAACCGGTTTCCGTTCTCCAGAGCGAATACTCGCTGTTCGAGCGCAACCTGGAATTGGAGGTAATCCCGACTCTTCGCGAGCTGGGTATCGGCGTGGCGCCTTTCGCTCCTCTTGGACGCGGTTTCCTTTCAGGAGAGGTGAAGCGAGCCGAAGAATATCCCGTAACCGACTGGCGTCACGACGACCCTCGCTTTCAAGGCGCAAATTTCGACGCAAACAACCGTCTGCTTCGTACTGTGCGCGACATGGCGCAGGGTAAGAACTCGACCCCTAGTCAAATCGCCCTCGCTTGGCTCCTCCACAGTGGTTCTGACATCGCGCCGATTCCCGGGACGACGAAGCTCCGCCATTTGGAAGAAAACGTCGCCTCATCAAATTTAGTTCTCACGAACGATGAAATAAATGGGCTCAATCTGGCCTTCGCGCCAAGCAACATTGCCGGTCCTCGTTATAACGAGTCCCGGATGCAACTGATCGATCGATAATTTAGCTACCCGCGAAATCATTACAAAACATTTCAAAAGTTTTATTCCGAAGATAGAATTCTTCGATATACTTGCTCCTGTCTCGTTAGTAACCCGCTTAGAAAGGAATATAAACAAGTGGAATTCACGCGCAAGAATGTTTATGAATTGGGCGGCGATTGGGCCGAAACGATTCTTTGGTATGCCCGCGGAGTCAAAGCGATGAAGGCGCGTCCTTTGGCCCAAACTACAAGCTGGCGATTTTATGGCGCAATTCACGGCATCGATCAGCCCCTCTGGAAGCAGCTTGGATATCTAAGTCCGGCCGACCACATGCCACCCGCCGCGGATATCACGCGTTACTGGAAACAGTGTCAGCACGGCAGTTGGTATTTTCTTCCATGGCATCGCGGCTACTTACTCGCCCTTGAAGCGAATATTCGCGCCGAGGTGGTTGCGCTCGGCGGGCCGAAGGACTGGGCGCTGCCTTACTGGAACTATTTTAAAGCCCAGCAATTCAAGTTACCGCCAGCTTTCGCTTCCGCCAACTGGCCCGATGGACACGGAAATAATCCGCTCTTCGTTCCGCAACGCTATGGACCAAACAACAACGGAGACGTTTTTGTCCCTATGAATATGGTCAATCTCAAGGCCTTGACCGATCCCGATTTCACCGGAGTGATCAGTGGCGGAAGCCGCGGATTCGGCGGCGTCGATACGGGATTCTCCCATGGAGGCCAGTTCCACGGACGTCTGGAACAGCAACCGCATGACGCGGTGCATGGGCTGGTAGGCGGCAGCAATCCGCAAAATCCTAATCTTCCCGGTCTAATGTCGGACCCCGATACAGCGGGACTAGACCCAATCTTCTGGCTGCACCATGGCAACATCGATCGTCTTTGGCAGGTATGGCGGCAGAATCCGGCCAGCCACGTCGATCCGTCCAAAACCGCATGGAAAACTGGCCCTATCGGCCACGCAAAGTTTTCGATGCCAATGCCGGGTGGCATACCGTGGGACTATGTACCGGAGCAGATGGTGGATCTCAAGAAACTGGGATACACGTATGACGATCTAGCGTCCACAACGAAGATAACGCCGCTGGCGGGAAGGCTGATAACTCTGGGC
>CAXSIG010000635.1:2270-3650 GCA_964237255.1 uncultured Bryobacteraceae bacterium | reverse complement strand
AGAGCTGACGTGTCGTAGTCCGGATTGGCGCCGAGCGAGGCGGTATAGACCGGTTCGCCAAACGCGATGGACTTCCACTGATGAGACGAAAAATCGTACACGCGAATCCGGTTCAGCGCCGCAGATTTCTCGTAAGCCACGGCGTAGTTTTTAAAAAGCTCAATGTTTTGGACCAGAACGTCATTCTGCGCGGGAAGAAATTCTTTCCATTTGGCGGGTGACACGTCACCGACCGGCGCAGTGACTACCCGATAATTCTTGGCTCCGCGATTGGTCCGGATGTAAAACAGGCCGTCGCGATGTTCCACGAAATATTTGTGGCCTTTCTCGCGCGGGAGAACGATCTTGAATTGGTCCTCAGGACGGGAAGCGTGAAGGTAGCGCCATTCCCATGAATCGGTAGCGCCGGAGCCGATCAGGACCAACTTTTTATCGTGTGTCGTTCCAGCGAACGTCCGGAACAATTCGTCTTTTTCGTTATAAATTTCTTCGTAAGTTTTCGACGCGAGCTTGTGCCGGAAGATCAGGTCTGAACGCTTCGTCACCGCATCTTCCGTGGAGTAGAAAAGGGTCTTCCCATCTTCTGCCCATGCAATGCTGGTGACGCGCTCGGCGGTATCGGGGAGCACCGCGCCCGTTTTCAGGTCTTTGACATGAAGAGAATATTGGCGGAAGCCGGTGGTATCCGTCGCATACGCCAGATGCGAACCGTCGTTGCTGATTTCCATTTCGGAGACCGAGAGAAACTTCAGTCCCTTAGCCATGGCGTTCTGGTCCAGCAGTACCTCCTCGGGCGCTTCCAGACTTCCCTTCTTACGACAGAAAATCGGGTATTGTCTTCCTTCCTCGGTGCGTGAATAGTAAAGATAACCGCGATCTCGATAAGGGACGGAAAGATCGGTCTGTTTGATCCTGCCCAGCATTTCGGTGTACAGCGCTTCTTGGAACGGCTGCAGCCCCTTGGTGATTTCGGCCGAGTAGGCGTTTTCCGCTTCCAGGTATTTCACGACTTCGGGGTTGGTTTTCTCGCGCAACCAAAAATAGTTGTCGTTAACCGTCGCTCCCTGGCGTGTCTCCTGATGAAGAATACGGGATGCGGAAGGCGGGGCTACTTCATCGGCCAAAATCAGTGGCGTAATCGCGAGCGCGCAAATCAACAAGGTGTGGCGTAACATAACGGATTTCCCAAAGTATACAACCGTGATCTCTTAACAACTTTTTGACATTTGCCTGTGCACTTCGATAGTATCCGTCGCTAGGAGCGGCATTTTCGTGCCGCTATTGAAAACAGGGGGTCCCATGTCAGGACAGAAATACTTCGCAATTGCCGCAATTGCTGTTTGCGCGCCTGTAAGCCGGGCCGCCGGTCAGGCGAGCAGC
>CAXSIG010000635.1:0-2260 GCA_964237255.1 uncultured Bryobacteraceae bacterium | reverse complement strand
GCTGTTTGCGCGCCGCTTGCCTGGTCGCAGACTAGTAGCGGGTCGCTTACCGGAACGGTGCTCGATGCTCAGGGAGCTACGATCGCCAACGCAACCGTCATTGCCGTCGATACGGTAAAGAAGACGGAGCAGCGAACCGTTACGGAAAACTCCGGGCGATTTGCCTTTCCAACTCTCCAACCCAGCATTTACGACATTACGATTGAATCCAAGGGATTTAAAAAGTATCAACTGACCAATCAGGTACTGAACTCGAACGATAATCTCGCGGTCGGGAACCTGACCTTGCAGGTTGGGTCTGAAACGCAAAGCATTCAGGTGGAAGCGCAGGGTGTCGAACTGAAAAGCGAATCGGGCGAGCGGTCCGAATCCATCGTAGGCAAACAGTTGCAGAACACGTTGGTTAACAGCCGCAGCTATCTCGATCTGACGAAGCTGATTCCCGGAGTGGTCAGCACCGTGAATCTTCAGACCGCAAGCCATGGCGGCGTGAGTTCCATATCCGCGAACGGGGCTCGCACGAATCAGAATAATCTGACCCTGAACGGCATCGGGAATGTGGATACGGGGAATAATGGCGATCAATTAGCAACCATTTCGCTCGATTCCGTCCAGGAGTTTCGTATCCTGACGTCGAATTATCAAGCGGAGTATGGGCGGTCGTCAGGCGCGCAGATCAGCGTGGTGACCAAGTCCGGGTCCAGCACTTTCCATGGTTCGGGCTACCTGTTCCATCGCAACGAAGGCTTGAACGCGAACAATTGGAAGAACAATCGCGATGGGCTGCAGCGCAACAAATTCCGCTTCAATGACGCTGGCTATACCATCGGCGGACCGGTCTATGTTCCAAAGCTGGAGACTTATACGAAGAACAAGGCGTTCTTCTTCTGGAGCCAGGAATATCAGAATCAGTTAAAGCCACAGGCGGCGCGCAGTTACACCGTGCCGACCGCTCTTGAGCGCCAGGGCGACTTCTCGCAAAGCGTGGACAAGAGCGGCAATCCGTTCCCGTACATCCGGGACTACACAACCAACCGGCCCTGCAGCGCGACCGACACCTCCGGCTGCTTCGCCGATGGCGGCGTGTTGGGACGGATACCGAAGACTCGTCTCTTTCAGCCGGGGTTAAACATCCTGAGCGTTTATCCGCTACCTAATTCGCAACAGTCTCAACGGAGCGGTTACAACTTTACCTCGCAGCTTCCCGATTCTTATCCACGCCGTGAGGACCTGCTTCGCCTGGACTACAACCTAAGCGAGAAGGCCCGCTTCTTCGGACACTACGTCAACAACAACGATTCCGTGACGTCTTACTACGGATCGTTCGTGCTTGGCTCCAACATCCCGAAAGTTCCGATCACGGACGCGCGTCCGGGACATAGCTGGGCTTTCGGAGCGACCATTACGCCGAGTCCAACAATCGTGAACGAATTCAGTGTTGGAAGCAGCCATAACCAGATCAATATCGATCCGGTAAACAACGGATTGACCCGCGCGGCAAACGGCTTGACCGGGTTGAACGTTCTGTACCCGAACGCGATTCAAGGCGACTTCATTCCGACGTTCGGGTTCAACGGAACTCGCATCGCGAACACATCCAGCTTCGGAACAAACAACGCGCCGTTCTTCAACTTCAATACGACACGCGAATGGATCGACAACCTGAGCAAGGTGTGGAGCCGGCACGTGGTGAAGGTAGGTCTCTACGTTCAATACAGCGCGAAAGACCAAACCAGCTTCGCCAACGCGAACGGCTCGTACGATTTTTCCGACAACTCCTCCAACCCGTACGACACACAATACGGATTCGCGAACGCCGCCGTCGGCGTGTACAACAGCTTCACGCAAGCGTCGCAGTATGTGACGGGACGCTACCGGTATCGCAATACCGAGTTTTATATTCAGGACACCTGGAAGGTGACGCGCCGTTTGACGTTCGATTACGGGTTACGTTTTCAACTCATTGAGCCGCAGTTCGATGCCGCGCAGCAGACATCGAATTTCTTCCCGGAACTCTATAACCGCGCGCAACAGGTATCGCTGTTTCAGCCCATCCTGGTGGGTGGCGTAAAGGAAGCCCAAAATCCGGTGAACGGTGTGCTGTCGACCGATGTTTCCTTAATTGGCAAGGTGGTCCCCGGCAGCGGCGCGCAATTCAACGGCGTCGTGCAGGCGGGAAATGGAACCACGAAGTACCTGGTCAATGATCGTGGCCTTCATTACGCTCCCCGATTTGGATTTGCTTATGACGTGACCGGCA
>CAXSIG010000634.1:3342-3652 GCA_964237255.1 uncultured Bryobacteraceae bacterium | reverse complement strand
CGCCTCGCCGACAATTGGAAACGTGCGGACACCGGCGGTATGCGCTTCCCGCTCGCTCTCCCAGCCGATCGTCACCGTAAGCACATACGCGATAACGATGTGATAAACGCTCGTCCAAAGTTCCTGGAGCAAGCGCTTATCATAACGGATTGACCATTCGGATTCGGCGGCTGCGGGACGATGCCATCCTCCCCGCATATGCGCACGGCGCGCGGGAAGACGCCGGCATGGATTTGTTCGCCGTGGAAGATACGACGCTACAACCGGGAGTGGCGGTCATGGTGCCCACCGGTATCGCGATCGAATTGCC
>CAXSIG010000634.1:1420-3332 GCA_964237255.1 uncultured Bryobacteraceae bacterium | reverse complement strand
TTATGAAGCACAGATCCGTCCCCGTAGTGGGCTGGCGTTGAAGCACTCCATCACGCTCCCGAATAGCCCGGCCACCATCGACCCCGGATACCGCGGTGAAATTCGAGTGATCCTGTTCAACCTGGGGCGCGAGAATTACCAGGTCAAAGCAGGCCATCGCATCGCGCAAATGATCGTGGCCCGCTACGAAGCCGTGGAATGGGAAGAGGCCGACCTGGCCGAATCCGCGCGCGGCGAGAAAGGCTTCGGCGGCAGCACTGGGCGATCGACATTACTTCGTAGCGGATTTGGCCGTTTCTTTCACCAACGCGGACGCTCCTGCAATCTCCACCTGATAGAGAGCGAGAACATCGGCGCTGCGAATGGGATTCCATAGCGCTAAAGCCTGTTCGGCTTCTCTCCTGGATTCCAACCAGTCCCCCAATTGCGAACGCGCCGCCGCCACAGCGAAGTGAGCGGCGGCCAAGTGCCCGGCCCTTCGATCGGAATTTTGTCCCGATCCGTTGTACAGCCCCGCATGCGCCACCGCCTTCTGCGCAAACTCAAGAGAGCGCGCGCCATCGCCCAATCCGGCATATATCCGCGCTAAGGCCCGCTCGTCGACAAGTATCTGCACTAAGGCCGAAGAGTTCTTGCTCCTTAAGAAAGGCTCTGTTAAATCGAGCGACCGTTGAAATTGCTCCGCCGCTTCCCGCGGGTGTCCCAAGCTTTCCAATCGATGCCCCGCATACTCAAGCGCCAGTGTAAGTTGGCTCAAGAAGTTGAACGACTTGGGATTCGCCGCGGCAATCGGATCCATCAAGGAGATCGCTTCACGCAGCAGCGCCAGAGACTCCTCTGCACGGCCGACTTCTGGTGGCACCGTGCCTAAATGCGACAGACTTACGGCAAGATCGAACCGGGCATTGGCGTCATGTGCATCAAGAGAGGCGAGCCGCCGGGCGATCTTCACGCCCTCTTGGCAAGCCGCTCTCGCCTCATCCGGTTTGCCCAGATTCGGGGACCACGGTTCCCCAAGAAGCGCAGCGTAATTTCCGTAAACAACAATCATATTACGTTGGAGCAAAGCATTGTGTGGATCCTGCTTCAGCAGTTCCTCACGAAGCGAGATGGATTCGCGATAAAGCTCTGCCGCGCGCTCCAGCTGATTGTCCAGGGCCAGGCTCGCTGCGGCGGACGACAATCCCGCGCCGACCTCCTGTTTGAGCCCCGCGTTGCCCGGAAAGCGGCGCAAGAGCGATCGCGATAAGTCGATTTGGCGATTCGCGTGAGCCAGCGCACCACCCGAATCGAAGTAGTGCATCGTAGTCGCCAGGTGCTGATGAATCGCCGCTTCCTGTTTCGCGCAATCGACATCATTCGGATAACGTCGTCCCAACCGAGCCGCCGCCGGCAGGAGTTTCAGATAACTGGCCGACGCCCCTTGCCGATCGCCCGCGCGATACTTCAAATCGCTTAAGCTGGCATGGACTCCCAGCCAGAGGATTGCAACCGCGGCATCGTCCGGCTTCGCGCGATAGAGAGGATCGATCAGCTTCGCAGCCTTCGTGAAGCTGACTTCCGCCGGCCCATACTCCTCTAGATTCGGACGGTTCGAACCACCCTGAATTTGTCCGATCTTGAAGTACGATTCAGCCAGCGCCAAGCGCACTCGTTCATCGTCACCGGCCTCCTTTCCAAGCCGCTCCAGGTAGTCGAGAGTGCTCTTGACAATGGTGCGCCTCGCCTCCAACGCTCCGGCCAAATTCTCGATGGAATTGTGAACGTCGAACAGCGTTCGGTTGGCCAGGTCGACCATCTCGGTGACACGGCGTTCCGCGCGTGATCTCTGTCGGGCTTCTGATTGCCTGGCGCCATCGGCAAGCCGCGTCTGCGCCTCCGCCCTGGCTTGCGCGAGCAGCGCCTCTCGCTT
>CAXSIG010000634.1:0-1410 GCA_964237255.1 uncultured Bryobacteraceae bacterium | reverse complement strand
GGCAGCTTCCGCCTGGCGAGTCTGCGATTGGGCGATCACCATCGCGGTGAGCATGCTGCCGAAGACAAGCATGGCCGCCGCCACCTGCCAGTGATTACGGCGTATGAACTTCCCTGTACGGTAGCGGATCGAATCTTCGCGCGCCGCAATGGCGCGACCTTCCAGGTATCTTCGGATGTCGTCAGCCAGATGGTTCACGGAGCGATAGCGGCGCTCCGGTTCCTTGCGCATCGCAGTCGCGACGATGGTGTCGAGATCGGCATCGATACCTTTGCGAATGCTGCTTGGGCGAATCGGTTCGGTCTCGCAGACCGCGCGCTCCACCGCGGTTGGCGAGACACCCTCCAGCTTGTGCGCCGCGCGCCCAGTCAGTAGTTCGTAGAACACCGCGCCCAGCGAGTAGACATCGGATGCGGTCGTCACCGGAAGTCCGCGCACCTGTTCCGGGCTTGCGTATTCCGGCGTCAAGCGCCTTTCCATGATGGCGGTTGGCCGGTCCGTGGCGCTCTCGTCCAGCAGCTTGGCCACTCCAAAGTCAAGCAGCTTCGGCGCGCCCTCGCCCGTGATGAGAATGTTACCCGGCTTCAGGTCTCGATGGACCACCAGGTTACGATGCGCGTACGCCGCCGCTTCGCACACGCGTAGAAACAGCGTGCACCGGGCGCGATCGTCAAGGGCCTCGTCACGGCAATATACATCAATCGGTTTGCCTTCGACATACTCCATGACGAAGAACGGTCGCCCATCCTGCGTGGTGCCGCCATCGTGCAGCCGCGCTATGTACGGATGGTCCAGGTTGGCCAGAATTTGCCGCTCGTAACGGAAGCGGGTAAGGACCTCTTGCGTGTCCATCCCGCGCTTCACGATCTTGATAGCTACCAGTTTGCGGTACTGGTCGTCATCGCGCGTCGCGAGAAAAACGGCGCCCATGCCTCCACGGCCCACTTCCCGCAATACGCGATACGGCCCGACACGATCGCCGGAAATCTGAAACTCGAAAAGAAGCGATGCTTCCGATTCAACAGCGGCCGTGATCCGCGATCCTTTCTTGCCGTCAGCGGCTAACAGCGACTCCACTTCGGCCTTGAGGTCCGCATCCAGCCCGCAGGATTCCGCAACAAAGCGCGGCCTTTCCGACGCGGGCAGATCCGCCGCCGCAAGAAATATTTCCTGCGCGCGCTCCCAATTATCCGATTCCATGAAGATTACTTAAAAAGGTACTGCGAAAACCAAGCGGATTATTGGAAATCTATTTTTTTGTTTTCGCAACGCCGTCTAATTCGCGCTCCAGCCAGGCTTGCGCAACGCGCAGTTCAGCGCGCACCTTTTCAACCGGCATTTCCAAAACCAGCGCCGATTCTTCCGCGGTTAGTCCGCCGAAAAAGCGCATTTCCACCAGTTGGGCTTTGC
>CAXSIG010000633.1:0-3654 GCA_964237255.1 uncultured Bryobacteraceae bacterium | reverse complement strand
CAACGACGAAGCGACCTGGGTCCTTACGTTTTATCTTTTGTCGAATGCCGTGGTGCTCCCCGCCAGCGCCTGGTTTTCTCTTCGGTTCGGACGAAAGCGGTTTCTGATGAGTTGCATCGTAATCTTCACGGTCTCATCATTCCTGTGCGGATCTGCAACCAGCCTGATTATGATTCTGCTAGCCCGCCTTGTCCAAGGTGCGGGCGGCGGCGCGCTGCAACCGCTTTCGCAAGCGATTCTTACGGAAAGCTTCCCGCCGGAAAAACGCGGCATGGCAACGGCTATCTTCGCGCTTGGCGTGGTGGTTGCTCCCGTGTTAGGACCCACTGTGGGTGGTTGGCTTACCGACAGCTATTCCTGGCGATGGGCGTTCTACATCAACATCCCGATCGGCGCACTGGCGCTATTCATGATCGGACGCTTTATCGAGGATCCTCCATACATCAAGAACGCCAAACCCGGACCGCTGGACTTCACCGGCTTGGGCTTTCTCGCGGTCGGGCTTGGACTGCTCCAGATCATCTTGGATCGCGGCCAGGAAGACGATTGGTTCGGCGCCATGTGGATTCGTTACGGCACCGTGATTATGGTGCTTGCCTTTATCGGTTTTATCTGGTGGCAATTGACGGCCAAGAAGCCGCTGGTCGACCTCTCGATTTTCAAAAGCAGAAACTTTGCTCTCGGCTGCTTCCTGATCTTTATGTTTGGGTCCGCCATCTATGGCGTGGTAACTCTGTTGCCGCTGTTCTATCAAACGCTGCTTGGGTATTCGGCTACTGCGGCGGGACTTGCAGTTAGTGCCCGCGGATTGGGAGCAATCCTTGCGATGCCGGTAATCGGCGTCTTGAGCTCTAAGATCGATAATCGTTTCATGATCGCTGCCGGCTTCGGCATCTTCGCGGCTTGCAGCTACGTCTTGGGCCATATTTATCTGGGTATCTCACCGACAACCATGTTCTGGCCCGTCCTGATCAGCGGGAGTGCGCTCGGTCTTGTCTTCGTGCCGCTTTCCACAACGGCGCTGGGCGATTTGCCCCCGGAAAAAATTGGAAATGCGAGCGGCCTATATAATCTGATGCGCAACGTAGGCGGCAGCGTAGGAATCGCCGCGGTGAATACCATCGTCACTCGGCATGAGCAGGTCCACCGCACGGAATTGGTTCACAATCTCGCTCCCTCGATGCCTGCTTATCAGGAGCGGGTCAACGCACTCACGAACACCATGTTGCAGCACGTCGGGCCGGGAACCGCTACACAGCGGGCCTATGGCCTCATTCAGAACTCATTAAGTCAGCAGGCAATTCTCTGGTCTTATGTCGACGATTTTCGTTATCTGGCAATTGCGTGCGCCATTTGTATACCGTTTGTCATGATGCTGAAGAAAGTGGTGAACAAGGGCGGCGTCAGCGCGGAATAGCCTTGGTCGGATAGAATATGGAACGGCATGTCACCACTTTCGAAGTGCGCTATTCTGACCACCATCACCATGGGAACCGCCGCCGCAGGCGTCTTACTCGTCGCTAACAAAGACGACCGAACTCTGGGAATTATCGATCCCAAGACATCGAAGCAAGTTGCCGCGATTCCTGAGGATGGCATCACCGGCCATGAGGTAATTGCATCTCCTGACGGAAAATTTGCATACGTACCGATCTATGGAAATTCGGGCGTCGGCAAGCCGGGCACGGACGGATCGAACATGATCAAGGTGGATTTAGCGACTCGCAAAGTTGTCGGCAATCTCGACTTCGGCAAGGGCGTCCGTCCGCACTGTCCTCAGATTGGACCGAAGAACCACATGCTTTATGTCTCTACCGAACTGGATGAGACGATTTCCATTATTGACCCGAATACGATGAAGATCGTGGGCACGGTTCCCACCGGCGCGAAGGAATCTCACATGTTTGTGATTAGCCCGGATGGCAAGCGGGCGTATACAGCGAATGTCGGCCCCGGCAGCGTTTCAGTGATCGATCTTGAGGCGAAGAAGCTGATCAAAACCATCCCCATCTCCGGCACCACGCAACGCATCGCTGTCACACCGGACGGCAAGTATGTCTTCACGTCTGACCAAACCAAACCGCGGGTCGCGGTGATTAGCACGGCGACGAATTCTGTGGAGAAGTGGATCGATATCCCTGGTCTTGGTTACGGCGGCGCAGTGACCCCGGATGGGAAGTATTTCGTTCTGGCTGTTCCCACGGTGAGTAAGGTTACCGTAATCGACGTGAAGGCGATGAGTGTCGTGAAATCGATTGACGTTCCCAAGACACCGCAGTTCACGGTAATCCCGCCCGACGGCAAAATGGCCTATGTTTCTTGCTCCGCTACGGCGAAGATTGTCGGCATCAACACTTCTACCTGGAATGTCGATACGACGATCGACGCAGGCAAGGGCGCCGACGGCCTGGCTTGGGCAAAGTAACACCAGGCACGTCACATCGGATTGCCTGAGCAGCAACCAACCCTCACTTCGCCGCGCCTGATTCTCCGGCCGATGACGCCGGACGACGTTCCGGCCCTGACCCGAATCGCCGGCGAATGGCGCATCGCGGACGTCACTGCATCCATTCCGCATCCTTTCACCGAGGAACTTAGCCGAGCCATGATCGAAAGGTTTGGCACGGAATGGCGCGAGGGCACCGGCGCGCACTTCGCGATCGCTACAAAGGAAAATCCGAACGGCTTAATCGGATATGTCTTGTTGAAAAACATCGACAGCGCAAATGCCGCCGGTGAACTTGGCTTTCTAATGGACGCGGCGGAGTGCGGCAAAGGCTACGTCACCGAAGCGGCGCGCCGTGTGATGGAATTCGGCTTTGAAACGCTGAGCTTAAACCGGATCTATGCCAATCACATGGTGCGCAATCCGGCGTCGGGTCGCGTGCTGGAAAAGATCGGCATGCGAGAGGAAGGGCATTTGCGCCAGCGCGTCCGAAAGTGGGGAGTCTTCGAGGACGTGGCGCTCTGGTCGCGCCTTTGTAGTGATGCAGAATTACCCTCACAGCACCGCTTCGATTCGCTTACCGCGGTGCGCGCCGAAATCGATCGCCTGGATCGTCAGATCGTCGCTCTGATTGGACATCGCGCCCATTGCGTGAAAGAGGCGGCGCGATTCAAGAAGAACGAGCAGGAGGTCGCCGCACCGGAGCGTTTGGCTGCCATGCTCAAGGACCGTCGCGCGTGGGCCGAATCAGTGAATGTCGATCCGGAAGTAATCGAGAAGTTGTACCGGGATTTAGTCGCCCATTTTATTGAGATCGAAAAAGCCAAATTGGCCAGCTAAATCACTTCGATGCCCACCCGGACGCAATATCCGAAGGCGAATCTGATTTGGTCGGAAGGCATCATAGATAGACATGGAATATCGACAGCTAGGCCGTTCCGGCCTGATGGTCCCGGAGTTGTGCTTCGGAGCCGGAACCTTCGGATCGAATAACGAATTCTTCAAAGCCTGGTCCGAAACCACCGACGAGGAAGCGGACCGCATCACCGGCATTTGCATGGATGCCGGCGTGAACTTCTTTGACACGGCGGATATCTATTCAAACGGCGGCAGCGAAACGGTATTAGGAAAAGCGCTCTCCCGGTATGGACGCGATTCTGTTCTGATCTCTACCAAGGCGACTTTTCGTTTTGGACAGGGGCCGAATG
>CAXSIG010000632.1:330-3673 GCA_964237255.1 uncultured Bryobacteraceae bacterium | reverse complement strand
CGATCAGGAAGTTCTGGAGAGCACGTCATCCGATCGTGGCGTGGTCTTCGACCCCATCCAAACGCAAGAGCTCCCCTTGAATGGGCGGCAAAGCTACATGCTTCTCGCCTTGACGCCCGGCGTAATCTTCACGCAGGAGCAGTTCGGCGCCAGCGGCTTCTCCGGGACCCGTGGATGGGATTCAAACGGCAGCTATAAATTCAATGGCGCGCGCGCGGGTAACGGCAACAATGCCTTTCTGCTGAACGGCAATATCATCAGCAACGAATCCAGTTCCTGGATGCTTGCTCCCTCCGTGGATTCCATCTTGGAATTTAAAGCAATCACTACCGTCTTCGATTCGCAATACGGACACGAAGCAGGCGGCGTGGTTAACACTATCATTCGCTCCGGAACGAATAAGTGGCGCGGGGACGTCTACGACTACTTCCGTAATCGAGTCCTGGATGCGAACACCTTTCAGAACAACTACAACGGCCTGGCGAAGGGACGGCACAATCAAAATCAGTTCGGCGGTGTAGTGGGTGGCCCCCTGCGAAAGGATAAAGACTTTCTCTTCCTCAGCTATGAAGGGTGGCAGGAAATCGTGCCCTTCCCCGCTTCCGGTACTACCGTCCCGGCAGACCTGCGCGACGGCGGTGGTTGGTCCAATCACGGCATCACGGTCTACGATCCACTCACCACGCACCTGTGCGGCGGCGCGGGCGAGCCCTGCTCCAGCTCGCAATATTGGCGGAATCCGTTCCCCGGAAATGTGATTCCGGCAAACCGCATCAGCGCGGCGGGTAAAAAGATTCTCTCGTACCTGCCCTCTGAGAACGGGCCGGGTCAAGGCGCCGGGGGCATTACGAGTAACTATGTGGCCAATCGTAATGAAGGCCGCTACTGGTACAACCAGCCGATCGTTCATTACGATCACATTTTCGGCGAGCGCGACAAATTTACCTTCCTTTACTCGTACTTCCACGGATATGAGTTCCGCTCCTCCACCGGATTCGAGAAGCCGGTTGCAACCGGCAACACGGATAACGAACGCACATTCATCGGCTATAACTTCGGTGAAACTCATGTAATTTCCCCTACGATGGTGCTCGATATTCGCGGCAACATGGCCCGCTTTATCCAGCTCACGCCCGGGTATAACGATCAAGCGCAGAAGATCACCGCAGATTCAATCGGGTTAACCGGGCTGATCCACGCGCCCACCGTAACGCAGTCCATCATCCCGAATATCAACATCGGCGGTTTCAGCGGCCCTCTGTTCGGCAGCGGGAGTTATAGCCGGTCACCCTATACGTCCTGGCAGTTTACGCCTAATCTCTCTTGGAATCGGAACCGGCACAACTTTCACTTCGGTTTCGAATATCACTACGAGAGCCGAGGCAACAACAATCCGGCCAACGCGTATGGAACTCTTACGTTTGGTCCCGGTCTGACGCGACAGGCGACCGATCGCTCTACGACCACTACCGATCAGTTCCTGGGAGTCGCTAGTCTCCTGCTCGGAATTCCGACAAGCGGGAGCATCGATAACCAAGCGACCACTTATGTGACCCGCCAGTATTACGCCGGCTTCGTTCAGGACGATTGGCGCGTGAGCGACCGGCTTACGGTAAATATGGGTATCCGTTACGAGGTTCAACTTCCCTATCTGGAACGCTATAATCGCGCGAACTCCGCGTTCGATATCAATGCGGTCAGCCCGATTAACGCACAGCTTCAGGCTGCATGGCGCTCCACCGAGGCCGCCTATAACGCGACAAATCCGAAGTATCCGTATCCCGATCCGCCGGCCGTGTTCAAGGGCGCTTATACGTTTGCTGGGGTGAACGGCCTGCCGCGACGTCAATTTTATACAGATTGGACCGATCTTGCCCCGAGAGCCGGCTTTGCGTACCGCTGGGGAAACAAAACGCTGGTCCGGGGCGGTTTTGGAACGTACTACCAGTCAATGACTCAGACCGGCAATGGGACGACTGGCTTTAGTCAAACGACGTCCTACCTGGCCACGATCAATGACCCCACCATCCCTTCGGCTTGTGCGAATAATTCCTGCTCGGCCGGAGCGCCTACAGGGGCCTACTCAATCGTCAATCCATTCCCCACCGGTCTAACACCGGCGCTCGGCGCTTCGCAGGGTGCGCTTGCGAATTACGGACAAGGCTCCAACGGCACCACGTTGGTTTATAAAATCCCGCGCACCTATCAGTACAATTTGGGTTTTCAACGCCAGATGCCTGGCGCAATTCTGCTGGACGTTGCGTTCTCCGGCAATTTCGCGGGCAATACGCCCACAAGTCATGACCTTGGCTTCCCGCAGGACGGAGTTGGTTTGGGTTATCTGAAACAGGCAATTTCCGATCCGGCGGTCTTCAACACGAACTTGCCGAATCCTTTCCTGGGAATTCTTCCGTCGACCACAAGCCGCGGCTCTTCCACTACCCTGTCACGCGAATCGCTCCTGAACTCGTATGCACTATGGGGCGGCGTTTCCGACAACAACATCTCTCGCCAGACATTCCGTTCGGATGCGATGCAGATGCGCGTTCAGAAGCGAAACATAGGAGGGGCTACCGGTGTCGGTGGTGTTCTCACAACGGTGTTTTCCTGGACATTCAGCAAGCAGTATTCCTACCTTTGCTGTTCCGGTCCAACTTATCTTAACGGCGACGATAACTTCCGCTACCAGGTAGATTCGAACAACAAGACCCACGAGCTCGCCTTCAGCGGCGTATGGGAACTGCCTATCGGAAAAGGCCGGTATTTTGCGGCAAATGTAAGAGGCGTGAGCGACAAACTGGTAAGTGGTTGGAAAGCCGACTACATTTTCTCTTACGGATCCGGCTTTCCCGTCAGCATCCCGAATGTGATCAACAAGTGCGGGGACTACGCTCACTATACCGATCCCGCAACCGGTAAACGGGTCGATCAAAACGAGTTTCACTGGTTCAATAACGATGCAAGCTGCTACGCGCAATACACTACATACGCGGACCGGCTTTCCTACAATCCACCGCGATTCTCCGGGAATGTGAACAATCCGGCAAAGCCGCAGCTCAACTTCGCGTTGGCGAAAGATACCAGCATTGGCGAACGCTATCGGCTCCAGTTCCGAGCGGAAAGCTTTAACCTGACCAACACGCCGATTCGCCCTGCTCCGACGACCACGTTCCCAAGCGCTACGTTCGGGCAGCTTCCGGAAACGCAGAACAACTTTCCCCGGCTAGTGCAGTTGGCGATGAAGCTATTTTTCTAAACCGGTAGCGGCCGGCACTGCCTCCGCTACTCATTAATCGCAAAGCCGCGACTTCCGCTTAGCTCTAAGCGATTAGATCGTGCAGCA
>CAXSIG010000632.1:0-320 GCA_964237255.1 uncultured Bryobacteraceae bacterium | reverse complement strand
GAAGTCGCGGCCGCTAAAGCGATAGGTCAACTTCGTATGATCGATACCCATCAGGTGCAGGATCGTGGCGTGGATATCGTGAACGTGAGTCGGCTTCTCAATCGCCTTGAATCCGAAGTCGTCCGTCGCGCCGTATATGGTCCCACCCTTTACGGCGCCCCCCGCGAGCCACATCGTGAATCCGAATGGATTGTGATCGCGGCCTCGTTTCACCGATGAACCGCCGCCGCCCACTTCGCGGACCGGGGTGCGGCCAAATTCGGACCCGCAGACCACTAGCGTGTCTTTCCAAAGTCCTCGTTGTTTCAGGTCTTTAATCA
>CAXSIG010000631.1:1708-3688 GCA_964237255.1 uncultured Bryobacteraceae bacterium | reverse complement strand
ACGCGATTGCCACGGCCTATGCAGCCAATCGCGGCCGAAGCGCATCGGTCCCATTATGCACGCCCACGTTTTCGCGTGCGCCTGCGAAGGACAAGAACGGCGCGGTGTTGGCTTATTCGAAACCGCTGATCATGTTGACGGATGAGTTTTCGGTATCCACTGCAGATGGCGTTGCCGCTGTGTTTCAGGATTCCGGCCGCGGTCCGCTGGTGGGATGGCGCACCGACGGCATGGGCGGAAGCAACTCTTTGAACACCTCGCGATGGCAGGTGGGCGCATATTCCGAGGGCGATACCGGCATTACTTTGTATTTGATGTCGCGGCCCAATTTGGTGACGGTGGATGGTTTTCCGGCGACGCACTACGTGGAGAATGTCGGCGTGCAGCCGGACATTCCCGTCGATTACATGACGCGGTCGAATCTGCTGAACGGCGGCCGAGACTTCGTGGACTCTTTCACATCTGTGATTAACGCGCAGATCGCAAAGGCGGCGCAGAAATGAAGATCGGGTATTTGCTAATGGCGGCGCTCCCGCTTTACGCTGCGGAGCCGCTGGCGATTCTTCCTTCGCAAGTGGTGCTGCATGGACCGGAAGCCCGGCAGCAGTTGTTGGCCGAGGCTGGGGTTGACGGGCATCAGGAAGACTGGACGCGGACGGCGAAGTGGTCGTCGTCAGATTCTGCTGTGGCGGTGGTGGATCAGACCGGTGCTGTGAAGCCCGTGGGAGATGGAAGGGCGCGGATTACTGCGGAATCGGGTGGACGTACCGCAACTGTTGCTGTGACCGTTGAGGCGAGCCAAGCCCCGTTTACCTGGACGTTCCGGAACGATGTGATTCCGGTTTTGACCAAGAACGGCTGCAATCAAGGGGCTTGCCATGGGGCCCTGGCCGGGAAGAACGGGTTTAAGTTGACGCTGCGGGGGTATGACCCCGAGGTGGACTACGACACGCTGACGCGCCAGTCCGCGGGGCGGCGCGTTTCGTTATCGCAGCCTTCGCGTTCGCTGATGTTGCTGAAGCCGACGATGGCGATTCCGCACGGTGGCGGAAAGCGATTGGATGTGAAGTCGCTGGAGTACCGAGTGATCGAGGAGTGGATCGCCGCGGGCGCACCTCCACCTTCCGCTTCCGATACAGCGGTGACTGGGCTGGAAGTTTATCCGCAATCGGCAACGTTGAAGGCAGGCGCGGAACAGCAGATTGTGGTGCGTGCCCGCTATGCGAATGGGGACGTGCGCGATGTGACGCGGTGGGTGAAGTACTCTTCAACCGATGAAGGCGTCGCGACCGTGGATGACTTCGGGCGAGTGAAGATGAACGGTTCGGGCGAAGCGGCGATCACGCTTTATTATTCGAGCCGCGTGGCTTATGCGCGGTTGAATGTGCCGTATACCGTCCCTGTGGATCCTTCGGTTTATACGTCGTTCAAGCGCAATAACTACATCGACGACCTGGTGCTGGCGAAGCTGGAAAAATTGCACCTTGCGCCATCGGCTCCGGCCAGCGATTCGACATTTATCCGGCGCGTGTATCTGGATGCAATGGGCGTGCTGCCTACCGCCGATGAGGTGGAGACGTTTCTCGAGTCGAAAGACGCGCAGAAGCGGGCGAAGGTAATCGATTCGCTATTTGGACGCGATGAGTTTGTCGATTACTGGGCTTACAAGTATTCCGACTTGCTGCTGGTTTCGAGCCGCAAGCTGAGCCGAAATGCGATGTGGTCTTTTTACAACTGGATTCGCGCCAGCGTAAAAGAAAACAAGCCTTGGGACCAGTTCGCACGCGAGATTTTTACGGGGACGGGGGACACGCTACAGAACGGCGCACTGAATTATTTCGTTCTCCATAAAGACCCTGTCGACCTGACTGAGAATGTAACCCTGGCGTTTCTCGGGCAGCGTTTGACTTGCGCGCGCTGCCATAATCACCCACTCGAGAAGTGGACGCAGAAGCAGTATTTCCAGATGGCGAACCTGTT
>CAXSIG010000631.1:233-1698 GCA_964237255.1 uncultured Bryobacteraceae bacterium | reverse complement strand
TGGGGCTGAAGAACGGATCGGAACCCGGCGACACTGTGGTGTTCGCGAAAGTGACTGGTGATATCAATCATCCGCGGCTGTTAAAGCCGTTACCGCCCGCGCCGCTGGACGGACCGGAGATTGCGCTCGATTCGCAGGAAGACCGGCGCATTCCGTTTGCCGCATGGCTGACGAGTCCGAAGAACGACATGTTTGCGCGCTCCATCGTAAACCGCATCTGGGGCAACTTCTTTGGGCGCGGCATTGTGGACGCCGTGGACGATCTGCGCGCGACGAACCCGGCATCGAATGAGGAACTGCTGGCGGCGTTGACGAAAGACTTCGTAGCGCACAAGTTCGATACGCAGTACCTGATGCGCGTCATCATGAACTCTGCGGTGTATCAGCTGTCGTCCGAGGCGAATGCGACGAACCAGTACGATAACCGGTACTTCTCGAAGTACATCGTGAAGCGGCTTCCGGCGGAAGTGCTGCTGGATGCCATGTCGCAGGTGACCGGCGTTCCGACGATGTTCGCCAGCTATCCAAAAGGCTTCCGCGCGATGCAGTTGCCGGACGTTCAGGTGAAGTCCGATTTCCTGACGGCATTCGGGCGGCCTCCGCGCGTGTTGTGCGATGCGGCCGAGCGGTCGGTGGAGCCGAATATCGCACAGGCGTTGCACATCATCAACGGCGAGACATTGAATAAGAAGCTGAGCGCTACGGATGGGTTCGCGACTTTATCGCTGAAACTAGGACTTTCGAACTCGCGCGTTCTCGATACGCTGTACCTCTCGGCTTATAGCCGTTATCCGAGTGAGGGCGAGAAAACCTCGATCTTACGCGCGCTTTCTCAGTCGTCGAGCGGGGTGACCGACTCTCGCCAGAAGCAGGTGGAAGATATTATGTGGGCCTTGCTTTCCAGCAAGGAGTTTCTTTTCAACTATTAAGGCATTACGTGTTGAAAGGTTATCTGCTAGACAAATAGTTTGGCAATGTCTTCCAGTTTTCCTGCCATCTCCACGTCCTTGGTCGTTATGCCTCCGGCATCGTGCGTTACAAAGTCAACGATGACCTTGTTGTAAACGTTTTGCCATTCCGGATGGTGCCCGGCCGCCTCGATCACCATCGCCGCGGTTGCCATAAACCCGAACGCATGGACAAAATCGCTGAAGCGATATTCCCTATGAAGTTTGTTGCCTTTTAGAATCCATCCGGGGAGAGTCTTGAGAGCCGAAACGATCTCGGAATCGGCCAGAGTGGTTCCGGCGAGCGCCAAGCGATTAGTCATACCTTATAGTCCTGTAGCTTCGTCCGGAATGGTCAAATCAGGATACTATGAACTCGGTCGCGCCCACCGCGTGGGACACTCGCTTTGTGACATCGCGAAATAGCGGTTGCCGATTTGCTCCGTTTGCTTCAACTGAGATCGCGTCGCCTTCTAACTAATGTTCAGGAGCAGTCTCGCCGAAATCGGGTTAGCTTT
>CAXSIG010000631.1:0-223 GCA_964237255.1 uncultured Bryobacteraceae bacterium | reverse complement strand
CGGTTAGCGCGGCTTTATGCTGCGGCCAAGCACGGCTTCGCATCGAGCGCGAGCCTTCGAACTCGTTCGATCCGCGTGTCGCGTTCGGTGCTGGCATCGATGGACATGAGCAGGGCGAGATTGAGGAGAAGCTCACGCCTGCAAACATTCAGCGAATGCTGGGCGCGGGGCTGAAACCGCTTGCCTATCGACTGCGCACGGAGCTTGCGGGAGATGCTTGGCA
>CAXSIG010000630.1:0-3692 GCA_964237255.1 uncultured Bryobacteraceae bacterium | reverse complement strand
ACAACAAATTGCGAAAGTCAGCCTCACTCAAGCCGGAGTCTCGAACAATACCTGCCATCGTGTATGCATCTACCGGATCATGCTCGGTATGGTGACGATCCGTTGCCCGTTTGTCATGCAGATGTGTTTGCTCTGGCGAACCACGCGAAAGCCCGCTTTCAAGAGCCTTGACCGCGCGCAAGTGCGGAACGCCCGCAATCTTTCCCAAGCTAAACGGCTACTTCTACTTCACGAATCTCTTGCTCGCCTGCCAGTTGTCTCGCGACCGTCAAGTAATCCTCAATCGCATCCGCGATATTCGAAAGCGCTTCCTGGTCGGTCTTCCCTTGAGACCAGCAGCCAGGCAAACCCGGACAGGAAACGCTGTACCCCTCTTCCGTCTTCACCAGAGCGACCGAGTACTTCACGCAATCAGCATACTCCGAACGTCGCCTTAGTTCCCTTTCTGAACCGCGAGCGTGAGCGACCGGCTATTCGCCTAATACGTAAACCCAATCCCCCCAATCACCGTCGCCCGCGCCGCCAGCCAACCCGTCTGGTAATACCGTTGGTTGAAAACGTTGTCCACCTTCACATAAATCCGCGCCGATTTGTGCTCGTTCCGCCACACTCGATAGCTCCCCACCGCCGCCGCTCTGGTGAATCCGGGAAACTCGAACGCCCGCGAGCGCGTTCCCGCGAAGAACGCCGTGTCGTAGCTCGAATAATGCGAAAGGTCGAACGTAGTGTCCAGCCGCTTCCCCCAATACTTCGTCGCCACCAGTGACGCGGTATGCGCGGGCACTTGCAGAATCCCGAAGAAGCCCGCAACCGAGAGGTCCCGGTCGGTGTTCTCGCGTACGTACGTGTAGGACCCGGTGAGCGACAGGCTCCGGATTGGTCGCGCTTCGGCCGAAAGTTCGGCTCCTCGTGAGATCCCGCCCGACCCGTTGATGTAGCCCGAACTCCGGCGGTACGGATCGGTCGCGGTTTGCACCCCGCCGCTCGAATCGAATCCGGTGATCGAAACCACGCGCGTGTAGAAGTAGGTCGCCGCAACACGAACACGGTTCCCGAACAGGTATTGATCCATGCCGCCATCCAGGGAGTTGTAGCGATCGGGCGAGAGTCGCGGATCGCCGTACGGCGTGAAGACCGTCAGACCCGTCGTCGGATTATTCGAGAAGCCCGCGCCGAAGCGCTCGTAAAGCGAAGGCGCCCTGTACGCATTACCGAAGTGCGCCCGCAGCTTTGTATTCGTTCGCGCAATCAGGTAAGCAACGGAAACGTCCCCGGTAAGCGCCGTCTTCGGATCGGGAATCGTAATCGTTGCATAAGGGTTCGTTGCGCCCGTGTAGTTAAAGTCAGGATGCGAAAGCCGGAAAGCTTGCAAGCGGCCGGAGAAGGAAACTTGCAGCCTCTTTTGGAGGAAGCTCAACTGCGACGCGAAGTAACCGGCATTCGTGTTCTGCGCGACGTTTGTCCGTTCCGTAATCGTGCGGGGCGCCGGAAGATTGTTGAGTTGTTGGTCGTTGTAATTTTCGTGCTCGAACTCATAGCCCGCGTTGACGGTAAGCCACGGCGCAATCAGGAAGTTCGCATGCGCATCGGCCGTATCGATATCACCGGCATAGTCGCTATAGTTCGATGTCGCGGGCTGAAATCCTGCACCCGCGGGACCGTTCGCATACACGCGGTTCGTGTGAACGCGGCTGTAACTGGCCTGCCAGCTTGTCTTGGCGTTCACGGCGTGGCGAAACACAAACGCGCCGGTAAGAAAGTTCGAGGCGCGGCGGCTATCAGGATCGTTGACGCCGGGAATGTAAGTCGCGAAAGGAATCGCCTGGATGACGCCGGTCGTCGGAAATATCGCGGAAGCAATTCCCGTAGTCGTCGGGCTCACGTTCAGTTGAACGAAGTCGTCCGATCCCCAGACGCGCGCCGTGATATTCATCTTCGGCGTCAGGTCGTAGCGCACCAGGCCCTGTCCGCCGGTGCTGCGGTTCGCATCGTTTCCATCGACGCCTTCCGTGATGTTCAGGTGCAGGAAGCCGGCCGAGTAAGTCAGGCGATCACGCATCGCGCCGCCGGATATGGTGGCCCGTCCGCGAAACATACCGAGGCTGCCGCCTTCCACTTGAATGTCGCCATGTGTCGGCCCGCCGCCCTCGCGAGTCACGACATTCACGACTCCCCCGACCGCGTTGGTTCCATACAACGACGAGCCGGATCCCCGCAGGATCTCGATGTGGTCGGGATTCACGATGTTCAGTGTGGAGAGGAAGGAACTGGAGTCGCCCTGCAAGGTGGTGGAATCGCGGAATCGCAAGCCGTCGACAAGCACTGCGGCCGCATCGGCACGCAGCCCTCGGATCCGGATGCTGGTGTTCTGTCCGGGTCCGCCGCCGTTGATCACCAGCACGCCGGGCACGGTGCGAAGCGTGTCGCTTAGCGCGTACTCGTTGCGGTTCTGGATCTCTTCGGAGGTCACGGTGCTCACCGCTTTCGATATTTCGTCCAGCTTCTGCGGCACCCCGGCGGCGGTCACCAGGACGGTCTGGCTCACGCCCGATACTTGCAGCTTCACGGCGACATTATTCACGTCGCCCGTTATGTCCAGGTCGGAGGCGCTGCTGCCAAACCCGGTCTTGTCTACTTGCAGCAGGAAGTGTCCGGTCGATAGATGCTCGATGCGAAAACTTCCGTCGCCCTTCGATTGGGTCAGCGCGGCTTCACTGCCGTCCTGACGAACCAGCCGGACTTGCGCGGCGGGCACCGTCTTCCCTTGCGGGTCTTGCACCGTGCCGTTGATAGTAAGCGCACTAAACAGGAGAGGAATTATGCTTGTGATCATTTCGTTGAAAGATGTAAACGGGAAGCCCGGAGGAGCTATGGAGCAGTTCCGCTCTTACTCCGAACACCCGTTCGAGTGTGGTCTGCGTAAGCACTTCATGCGCATTGCCGAAGTGAACGATGCGGCCGTCTTGAATCAGCGCGACCTCTTTGGCATACCGCGCCACGGCATTCATGTCATGCGTCGCGATGACGATGGACTTTCCCGCAAGCGCCAACCGCTCGCACAAGTCCAGAGTCTCCAGCGTGTGCTCAACGTCCAGATTGGCGGTCGGTTCATCCAGCAGGATGATCTGCGGGTCCGCGGCCAGACTGCGCGCGATGCCAACGCGTTGCCGCTCCCCGCCCGAAAGCGTGGTGACGAAACGACCGCGCAAATGTCCGACATCGCAGCGTTCGATTGCCGAGTCGATCGCATCGCGATCCGCAACGGAAGATCGCTCGAATCGTCCGCGCCGAGGATACCGTCCCGTCGCGACGATCTCCTCCACCGTGAATTCGAAATCCATGCGAAGGTCTTGCGGGACGAATGCAATAGCGGCGGCCAACTCCGGGCGCAATCGTAATACTCGCGTCGCTAAGAATGGACTTTGCGCCGCGCACCACAGTAATGGACTGCGCCGAAAGCGTACTCACAGCGCGCTAGCCCTTCTGTTCCTCACTAGGAGGAACAAGAAGATCGGCCCACCAATCAAAGCCGTGATCACGCCCAGTCGAATCTCAATCGGCGGATGCAGCGTACGTGCCGCCAGATCGCAAAGGATCAAAAACGTTGCACCGGCAAGTGCACTCGCCGGAATCAGTGCGCGGTTGGAAGGCCCAACCAGCAAGCGAACCGCATGCGGCATCACCAGCCCAAC
>CAXSIG010000629.1:0-3703 GCA_964237255.1 uncultured Bryobacteraceae bacterium | reverse complement strand
CGTTAACCCCACCTTGGGTTGGGTCTGCTTCGCTCGATGTGAAGGGCAAGAAAGCGGTGCAGACCCAACCCAAGGTGGGGTTAACGCCGGCTCCGGTTCCTACCCCGCCGCCGTCGCAGAAGAAGTAGCTTCGTTGTAGCAAAGCTGTATCAAGTAAGCCCCCTGCGGAGGTGGCGGAATTGGCAGACGCACTAGCTTGAGGTGCTAGCGGGAGCAATCTCGTGGGGGTTCAAGTCCCCCTCTCCGCACCATATTTTCAATAACTTACGAGCATTGGTGAGTGTTTCGGCTGAAGCCAAGCTTTTCTTGGACCGTATTTTAGACCTTATACCGCTCCAAGCCGCTCCAGAACTAACCCTACCGGAAGTGAACTTCAAGACCTCATGCCGTGACAGAGTGCCTTACAAGCAGAAGGTCCACGCGGTTCGATCCCGTGAACGCCCACCAACCAAATCAATCACTTAGACGGATTTCTAAAACAGGAGGGTAGCGCAAAAGGTAGCGCACAATCCGAGACTCTGTGCTCTACAAAGATCGCTAATAGCCTTTATCTTTCGTCGCCAATTGTTTCGCAGCTAGAATCGGTCTTCAGAAACGGCGATGAGATGCGAATGGAGTGCTGCATTCTCATAGAGCAAACTTTAAAGAGAACCCTCTTTGGTCCGTCATATTTTGGTTTGGATGTCTCTTGCAAACTGCTCGGCAGGGTAGTGTTTTGAGGCGGAGCCGGTCCTGATCTCCTGATGCCAATTTTTGGAAGACGGCAGTTGCAGCAGATGCTTGACGAGCTAAGACCGTGGCTCGTGTCGGGCAAAGCCAAAGATCTGCGTGAACGGCTCGATAGTCCTAGACCCGATCAAGCACTTCCGGCAGAGTACGAACTCGGGCTGACCTGGGCGGTATCGAAGAGGGGGAGCCTTGAAATTGACAAAGCCATGGGCAGCAGGACGCCAGATATTTTCTCTGCTGATTTGCTGCCAAGCGGACCGCTTGTAGCTGACGTGGCAGCTTTGGATGATGTTTCGCTCTCTGGGACGGAAATAATGGAACGAATTCGAAATATCATCAACTCAACCTGTAACGAGATCCGCAGGCGAACTTCCGATCATCTTCACTACACGTTTCGAGAGACGAGCGGCTACAATCGTACGTCTCGTGGCGAAAGCAAATACTTCCGCCGTCGTCTCGCTTCGCGAAAGTTTCAGATGGATGCCACTTTTCGCGATGCGCTAGTAGTATGGCTGTCAGAAGGCAAACACAGCAAGCCTCTCGATTGGAGGTCTGAACACGTCGAAGTCTTGATCGAATGGCGAGATTTTGTACATCCCTCCACGAGTATTTTCTGCACGATGCCGTCCGTGGCATACGATCAGCGCGAGAATCCGTTGTATCGCGTTTTAAAAGAAAAGTCGAAACAGCTTGACGATGCCCCAGCAGGAGTTCGGCGAGCAATTTTTTTGGGTGACGCCGGTTGCCGCCTTCTGAACAACGTCGAACCGATCAGTTCAGGACTGAATGCCATTTCCGGTAAGACGATCATCCAAGCGTTTCTTGCTGATTACACGCGAATGGATCTGGTGGTTGTGTTCTCTGTACAACGTCCAAATTGGAGCGCGATCAATCGACACGATAATTGCCGCGTGTGGCGATCATACATTTTCTCTCAGCAGGGTATTCTATCAGACAATGATCTCGAGAGGCTAAACGAACTCGCGGCGACACTTCCTCCACCGTACCTGACCGGCTACGAGGCTTATTCATGGCATGAGCAAAAACTGTTTGGCGCACGTGCCACAGGGAAATATTTGGGAACCACGATCTCCGGTGGCAAAGGAACAATGACACTTAGACTTTCAGCCCGCGCGGTACAGGAACTCATTGCCGGAAGGCTTTCTCCTGAAAGCTTTGGACACCAGATGTTTGGAAAGGAAAACTTCGTCGCCATGCAGCTAGCAGCGGGGCGAACCATTGCCAACGTCCAGTTTGAGCCAAAAGGAACTGATCACGATGATGATTATCTGATAGGGTAGAGGGTGATAGCTGCCTAGAGTTTCGAGAAGACCCTGCTGCGGCTCCGTTGAAGTTGCCCAAGGAGTGAAGTGATGCATTTCATGCGCGGGTACTTTGTCCCGGCGAAATTTGCCCAAAAGCCCGAGAGCCAAAAAAGTTTGGGCAAACATTTTTGGACAACGAGTCTGCCAACTTTGTCTCGGATTTTAAATGGTCGGAACTTCTTACGACGCCACTTCTTCAAGGAGGCGAAGCGAAGCAACCTTTCAGCCCAGATCTCCCGCCCGCGCACACCGCCCGCCCGCTGTGAAACACCCTGCGGGACCGGGAACCCAATGTTGAAATTTACTCCCCCAAACGTTTCTGAACGCTAATCGTGTTTGAAACGAGAACGCTGATTTGATGTCCCACCCCGATTCTTTGTCAAAGCGCCTCAAATCGAAATTCAGAAATGTATGTCTGTCCTCGCGCTTTCCCGTTGTCGCTCCAGTGATATTCAGAAGAGAACGGAGAGCCGCATCGTCATTCCCGGCAACGTTTTCAGTAAGAAACACCGCCGACCTTCCGCGCACGCCATCAGCAGTCCAACGTTCCATCAAGAATGGGATTTCGGCGAATCGCTCGGACGTCGGATCGGCTGCGCGGCGATTAGGATCTCCTGATTCGTGCGTCAGGACGCGTCGAATCCTGAATACAAGTTCTCCCCGGTCCTAATGCGCTCGAACTGCTGTTCGCCCCAGTAACGCCGTGCATCTTGACCGCACTCGTGATCCTCTTGAGTAAATGCAGCTATTTGAGCAAGCACGACTCCCATCTGTGTTCTCGACGCGCTCTCAAACGCCAGTTCTGAAAGACTGAAGATTGGGTCGAAAAACACGCGCTCCGGCAAGGAAACATAAACCTCAAAATGACCTAACCTGTACTTGCCGCCTCCACGACGCTCTCCGAGCCGCGTTAACTTTCCCTGTTCGTCTGGATTGAGGTTTTCTCGCGTTAGCCCGAACTTCACAGATGTGTAGAAGAGAAAATGCCAATAGATTTCAGCTAAATCAGAGTACACAACCTGACGCATTTCATTTTTCCCTCGACTTCGATTGATTGACGTGAGCACGAACTGAGTTGTCAGACCGCCTACTGATCCCAGAACGGCACTCAGCGCGTAACCAATCCATATGGGGAGTGAAGGGCGACTCAATTGTCTAACAATTTCTTCGAGTTGCTTTGTGTAATCAACGACCTGCGGTTCGAGTAGCATTGCGCAGCCCATACCTTACGATTCTCCGTTGACATAGAGATCCACCAAAGAATTCATATCTAACAACGCGATTGACTTTCCGGCGGCGAACACCCGCGCCTGTGAAGAAAACGCGCTGCTTGTTGCTACGATTCCCCGACTGATACCGCTTTGCATGAGGGAGCCGTAGAAATCCCTAATCACTGGTTCGCCCACCGTGTCCGTCCAGCGTTTGCACTGTACGGCGGCTTCGTCTCCCTCTCGCGTAATGATTAGGTCGATGCCATGGTCTCCTGATACGGCGGTCGTAGAAACCCGATAACCAAGTTGCTCAAACAGTGATGCGGTCCAGTGCTCAAATTCGATGCCTGTCATCGTTCGTAGCCGGGTGACGAGAGAAGATTGCGAGTGCGCCTTCGCGATACCGACGGCGTCGCTCGCGTGATCGCCGTGGCCGTG
>CAXSIG010000628.1:0-3707 GCA_964237255.1 uncultured Bryobacteraceae bacterium | reverse complement strand
CGGTGGAATCCGTTCTATAATCGTAGATCGCTTTCTGGCGAATGGAGATACCGTTGTCGGGCTGGACAGCTCGGAGTCATCTCTCAAGGCGCTAACAGACAACCGCAACGCAGGTTCGCAATTGTCGACCATGAGGATCGACATCACCAAGGAAATGGATGTGGCCGCATTTACAAAGCACATGGAGGAGTATCACGGCCGCGTTGATGTCCTGGTGAATTGTGCCGGCTACTACCCGATTGTTCCGTTTGAACAGATGACATTTTCGCAATGGCAGGAAGTGATCGCTATCAATCTAACCGGCACTTTCCAAATGACGCACGCGCTTCTGCCGCTTATGAAAGGCCATGGTTGGGGCAGGATTGTGAACATCGGTTCCGCCTCCGTTTTCGAAGGTGTCGTAGGACAGGCACACTATGTGGCCGCAAAGGCAGGCTTGGTGGGCTTTACCCGTTCGCTTGCGATGGAAGTCGGTGACTATGGCATTACGGTAAACATGGTCGCGCCCGGCCTGACGCTCACTGAACCCGTGCGCCGCAGCATGCCCCAGAAATTCATCGAGGCTCAAAAGGAAGTGCGCGCGCTTAAGCGAGACGAAGGTCCTGAAGATTTGGCAGGGCCGGTGTTTCTCTTGGCGTCGCCCGACGCGAACTTTGTCTCCGGCCAACTACTCGTTGTCGACGGCGGCAAGGTTAAGCACTAAATCGATTTTAAGGAGAACCACAATGTTTGAAAAAGCAAAGCCGAAGTTTGAGATGCGCGGACAGTTCACACCGGAGAACTCCGCTCTTGTCCTGGTAGATTACCAGGTCGGAACGCTGCAACTAATTCGATCCTCCAGCTCGGATGTTTCGTTGCGGAACGCCGTGATGCTGGCAACCGCCGCCGTCAAACTGAATATGCCGATCGTCCTTACGTCGAGCCAGGAAGACCACATTCAAGGCCCGATCGCACCCGCGCTGCAGAAGGCAGCTCCCGATGCCTACAAGGCCCGCGTGAAGCGCGTGGGCATTGTGAATGCTTGGGCCGATCCCAACTTCAGTGAGGCAGTCGAGGCGACCGGCCGCAAAAATCTGATCATGGGAGGCGTTACCACCGACATTTGCCTGATCTTCCCGAGCATCAGCGCGGTGCAGCTTGGCTACAACGTGCAAGCGATTCTCGATGCTTCGGGCTCTTCGTGGGAAGTGCAGGAAGAGCTCACACGACAGCGCATGCAACAGGCAGGCGTCGTGCTCACCACAACCAACACAGCCATTGCGGAGTTAGTGCAAGACTGGGCATCCCCTGCGGGCGGCGACTTGGTCAAACTACTTGTCGCGTCCGCGCCAATGATGCAGCCGGCAAGCTAACGGGACCGGCGTGACCGCAATGACACAAGCACCTGAAATAGCTAACTTCCGCAGCGAGACTGCTACCGTGGACGGCACCCGCTTGCATTACTGGCTGGGCGGGGACCCCAAAGGCAAGCCCGTAGTGCTTTGCCACGGATTCCTCGAAACATCCTACTGCTGGTACAAAGTGATGCCGCTGTTGGCGGAAGCCGGGTACGCCGTTCTTGTGCCTGATATGCGCGGCTATGGTGATTCCGATAAGCCGGCTGGCACAGAGGGATACGATGGACGCGCTCTTGGTGAGGAGTTCCGCGCGCTGGTCCGACATATCAAGTTCGGTAACGGCCAGAAATTGATCCTGGCCGCCCACGATATGGGCGGGCTCCCCGCTCTGCTTTGGACCGCTGATCATCCTGATGAAATAGCTGCGCTGGTTTACGCCGAAGCACCAACGATGCTGGAGGAGTTCCTCAGCAAGATCATCGTCTACACACCGGAGGCCATGAAGAAAGGTTCCATGTGGTGGTGGTTACTTCCCCTGGCGCCGGGAGTTCCCGAACGCCTGATCGTTGGCCATGAGCGAGCCTTTCTAACATGGTTTTACGAAGGTGTCACCGCAGATCCAAAATCTATTAGCGAAGCCTCAATCGTGGAGACTCTCCGCACCTTCAGCGGCGTAGAAGGTGTACTGGGCTCGTACGGCATCTATCGTTCCGCTTTTACTACGATCGAGCAGACCACGCCGTTGAAGAAACAAAAAGTCACAACCCCGGTTCTAGCGATCGGGGGAGATAAATCTCTGGGAGCAAAGGTCGCTCAAATGATCGAAGCCGTTGCTGAGGATGTGACGGGTAAAACGATCGCTTCATGCGGCCATTTCATTCCTGAAGAACAACCGGAGGAGTTTATGCGCCTCTTCCAGGATTTCGTAACAAAGGTGTCTTAACGATGATCTCGTTGACCCGGCGTTCCGCGCTCGCACTCGCCGGCGCGGCGTTTTCCGCAAACCAACCTTCGGCTTCCGGTGCGTCAGGAAGCTCATCCATCCCATCCGAATTACAAACCACAGACAGGAGAACGAACATGTTTGGATCAACCCCGCAGTACCCTCCGCTTCCAGCGGATGACAAACAGCGCAACCTCACCATTGCGCAACCCAACACGGACCAGACGCTGCAACATATCGGAATGGTGGGCGACACATACACCATCACCGTTTCCGGCGATGATACAAACGGCCGCTTTTGTGTGATCGACATGCACATTCCGCCTGGCGGCGGCCCAGGCCCGCATCGCCACGATTTCGAAGAAACGTTCATTCTGCTGGAAGGCGAGGTGGAAACAACCTTCCGCGGAAAAAAAGCTGTCGTTCGCGCCGGCGAAACTGTGAACATTCCCGCTAACGCGCCGCATCAGTTTCACAACTCTTCTTCGAAAGCCGCGCGGTTGCTGTGCATCTGCTCTCCCGCCGGCCAGGAGAATTTCTTCCAGCAAGTTGGAGTGCCCGTCGCGACACGAACAACTGCTCCGCCGAAGCTCGATAAGGAGCAGGAGCAGCAGTTCATGGAAAAGGCCAAGGCTCTCGCTCCTAAGTACCGAACGGAAATGCTGAAGGAGGCGTAAGTTGCGGCAAGTCTAAGTCGGAATGCCTATGCAGCTTGATCTGAACGATATCCGGACGTTTGTGATCGTCGCACAGGCTGGAACATTCAGTGCGGCTGCCAAGCAATTAGGACTGCCGACTTCGACGATCAGCCGTTCCATCACCAGATTGGAACAGAGCGTGGGCCTTCTGCTGTACCAACGTAGCCCCAGAGGTTTGACACTAACCGATCCCGGCCAGGATTATCTAAAAACCTGCAGGCGCACGCTCCGTTCCATTCGCGAAGGCCGGGACAGGCTAGAGCAGCATCGCGAGAACCCTAGCGGTCTGATCCGCGTCGCTTGTCCCGTAACACTGGCGCGGGATGTGTTGGCGCCGGTGTTACTTCACTTCGTCCAGGACTATCCCGAATTGCGAGTAGAAATCGAGCCCTATGCGTCAGGATGGCGTAGGGAATCTTTGGAAGAAGCCGACGTTCACTTTCGGATGAAGGCGCCGGGAAATACAAATCGAAATGTGCGCTGCTATCCCGGGACAATGCGGGCGCTATATGCGGCGACCAGTTACTCGGAGCAGCATGGGACACCCAGGGATCCCATGCAATTGGTGCAGCACCGCTGCATCGGCTCGGGAGTTTGGAAGCTGACCAAGGGGAGGAAGGTAGTTACGCCGGAGATCCTGTTCCATGTTGTTGGCAGCGAGCCCGGAGTTCATTTGCAACTCGCTTGCAGCGCGGTAGGCATTGCGATTCTTCCTCTTTGGATGGCAAA
>CAXSIG010000627.1:963-3724 GCA_964237255.1 uncultured Bryobacteraceae bacterium | reverse complement strand
AAATTCGTGTGGTTAAAAATGTTGAAAAACTCGGAGCGGAACTGAAGCCGCATCCCTTCCCGGGGAAGCGCGAAATTCTTATCCGCGCCGATGTCCAACTGGTTCAGCGGAGTGGCGCGGACGCTGTTGCGGCCGGCGTTTCCGAACGGCTGGCTCGAGTCGGTCGGCAACTGAACGTTGTTCTTGTCGAAGTAGTTGTCCACCGTACGCGCGCTCCCCTGCGCAAGAGCCGGACCGAATATGTTCGGACGGAACGATTCTCCACCCCTGTAATCGGCCAGGTTTCCTACCGTTTGGAACGCCGCGGGAACACTTCCGTTCCAGGCCCGCAAATTGATCGGCGGGGAAGACAGCGCCGTATTGATGCCCGTGATTTCCCAGCCGCCCAAAGCCTCCTCCGCGATCCACGGCAGAGATGACGCGAAGCGCCGGCCCTTCCCGAACGGCACCTGATACACCACGCTCGTGATGTTCGCTAGCGTAATGTCGTAATTCGAAGGCCCTTTCTCCGCTTTCAAATTGCGAATGTCCTGGACGCTGGCGGCGTTGCCGTTCGATGTGTCGAGCGACTGGCCGGAATTATCGATCGCCTTGGACCACGTGAACGAATTCAAGAAGTAGAAGTTCCCGGACACGCGATGCTCCACCTTCACCTGCGCGGCGTTGTAGTTCGAAAATCCGGCGGGATCGTACCAGGTAATCGCGCCGAAGCTTTGGTTCGGACGCCGCGCCTGCAAAGAGAGCGTAGACGTGGCCGTCGGTTGCGGAAACGCCTGATTGTAGTCGCCGAACACCGGTAGCGCTACCGAGTGGTTGCCGACATACGCCACATCGACGACGGTATTCTTCGCCACCTGCTGCTGTGTGGAGAAGAACCAGGTCTGCACATACGGAGTTTTCAGGTCCTTAGGCACATAGGTGATGTTCGAAAGAATCGGATTGAAATTCGACGGGCTGGTAATCCCTGCGGGATAACCTTGCTGCGTCGTGCGGAACGTAGGGTCGAGCGGGTTGCTTTGGTTGACCGTCGCGATCACCACCTGCGGGCCGTTGATGCCCAGCAGGTCGCCCGATCCCACCCGATTCTGGTGGATATAGCTGATGCCATACCCGGCCCGGATCACAGTCTTCGGCGTCGCGCTGTAAGCCAGTCCGATTCGGGGAGCAAAATCTTTTCGGTCCGGATTGACTAACGCGCGGCTATAGGTATCGCCGTCCTTTGCATGGATCAGGGAATTGGTAACCGGGTCGAAGTTGGTTAGCACATTGTCCCGTTCCCAGCGCGGCGTGGCGTATTCATAACGCAAACCCAGGTTCAGGGTGAGCTTGGTAGAAAATTTAAAGTCGTCCTGCACATAGGCGAAATGCTCATGCTGTCGATAGTTGCCGATCACTTCATTCGCCACAGCATACTGGCTGCGTAGACCGAACAGGAAATCCGCGACGGAGTATACGGTGGCATTTGTCGCGCCACCAGCCGGACGGCTAAAAGCGCCTGCATAGGCGTCCCGCCCGTAAAGCGGATTCACGTCCAGCACCTGCGTCCGAAGCACCACCCACTCGTATCCGATCTTCAGCGAGTGCCGCCCGATATTCTTCACGAAGTTCACCTTCGGGTCGAAATCGAGAGGATTCTGGAATTGCGGGTTGGTCGATTGCCGGCCTAACTGGCTATAGCCGGACAACGTCGTCGGAACCAGGCCGCCGGTGAGAGCCGGGTCTGTGGAGAGTCCGGTAATCCCATAAAGCGATTGGACACTCGCGCCGCCGATCAGCGGCGGCTGCTTCCCGGCGCGTGTCCGTGAGATGCCGAACCGGAATTCCAGAATCGATGTCGAACTCACGGCCCACGTGTACCCAAGATCCACTTGCTGATTCAGCACGCGCGTGTAGCCGTTGCTATTGCCGCCGGAAGGACCGGAAATGTCAGGCTGATTGAAGATGTTCACTTTCCGTTGGCTGACGCGCAGGAAGCCGGACTGCGTCGCCGTCAGCTGCGCATCGATCTTGGCGTCATATTTTTCGTTGTAATTTCGGGTAAGCAGCAGCTGCTGATAATTGCTGCCTTCCCCGGCGCCGGTCGGGACGGGAAGGTCGTTCAACACCTGGCGCGCGAAAGCGCTGGTATCGGTCGCGGGAATCGCTGTGTTGGCCGGATATACTTTTCCGGTTAGAGGGTTCGTAACCGCAACGGGAAAGATTCCCTGGCGATACGCCAGCGATGGGATGCTGGCGAAATTCAGCACTTTGGCCAGGCTGCGAAACCCCTCATAGTCTCCGAAGAAGAAAATCTTGTTCTTGCGGATCGGCCCGCCGATCGTGCCGCCAAACTGGTTCTGTTGCAGCGTCGGCTTCTGAAACGTGGCAGGGCGCACGCCGAAGATATACCCGATGGCATTCAGGTCCGTGTTGCGCAGAAAGTCGTAAGCGGTGCCATGCAGTTGGTTGGTACCGCTCCGCGTTGCCACATTGATTGTCGCGCCGCCGCTTCGTCCATACTCCGCGCTGTAATTGTTCGTTATTACTTTGAACTCCTGAACCGCGTCGGGCGATGGCTGCGCCACCTGGTTCGCGAAGCCCTGATTACTGGTGCCGTACGCGTTGTTGTCGATGCCGTCCAGAAGATAGTTGTTATAGGTACTGCGCAGGCCGTTCACAATGAACGATCCTTCGCGCGGCGTGCCGGAAAACGCGGACGGCGAGCGAACCACGCCGGTGGTCAGCAGCGCTAAATCGGAATAGGACCGCCCGTTTAACGGAA
>CAXSIG010000627.1:0-953 GCA_964237255.1 uncultured Bryobacteraceae bacterium | reverse complement strand
CCCCGATCGCTCGAATCCGTCTGCAGCGCGCTCGCCGCCCCCGAAACTTCTACCGATTCGCTGACCGCTCCCACCTGGAGAGTGATATCGACGCGCTGCCTTGCATTCACATCCACCGTGATGTTGGCTGCCACCGATCGCGAAAACCCGACGCCCTCCGCGGTCACCGTGTAAGTCCCGATCTTTACATTCGAAAAAACGTAATTTCCGTTCTCGTCGGCGGTTGTTCTCGCTTCAGCGCCCGTATTCTGATTGAGCAGAGTAACGGACGCTTTGCCCACACCGGCCGCCGAGTTGTCCCGGATGGTTCCCAAAACCTCCGCGCTATCGAATTGCGCGACCAAGGGAAGCGCGGAGAAGAGAATTAAGGTACCCAGCCGGATTGCCGGGCAAGGGCGTTTTCGCAGGTTCATGACAACAGAAGTTTAGTCTTTCCACCGTTGCGATTTGATTGCAATTCCATTACGGATAAATAACGAGGGGCCGCCCAGAACGGCGAATTTTCGGGTCACGGCGCCTTGCCCTTTTGTTTTGAATGACTTACCGATCAGTTCCCAAATCCCTGTGCCAGACTGAAGTCGCAATGAACACGAATCCGATACCAATCGACCAAGCCGCAACTAAGGCCGAACAGAACCGCATCAATGCGGAGAAGTCCACAGGGCCGAAAACGGACGAAGGAAAGCGGCGCTCCAGCTTAAACGCGCTTCGTCACGGATTTACTTCGCACGTAGTCGTCATGCCATACGAAGACCTCGAAGCTTTCAAGGCCTTTGAAGCCCGCTGCCACAAGATGTACGCCCCTGTTGGCGATCTCGAAAAAGAAGCAACCCAATCCCTCTCCGAATTTCGCTGGCGCATGCGCCGCGTCGGTGCTCTTGAAAGCTCTCTCTTCACGCTCGGCCATGAACGGTACGCCGAGATCATCAGCCTCGGCGAAGAGGAAAACATGC
>CAXSIG010000626.1:0-3736 GCA_964237255.1 uncultured Bryobacteraceae bacterium | reverse complement strand
GCTCATCGCTCTGGTAGCGGACCGGTTTCCCTCCATGACCGCAACCGCGATCGCAATCGGCGTCACCTCAGGCTGCCTGGGTCAGGCGATGAGCTCGGTATTAGTCGGAGTAATTGCCGGTCCCACATCAGAGCATCTCCGGACCGGTCTATGGATCGTATTGCCTGGATTCGCTGCGGTAACCCTTGCCGCGAACCTCCTGCTACGAACTAACTTGCGCGCGAACGGCGCTCAGCCGGCGCATATTCCTGCTTAACCGGCTTTTTTGCGGGTGTATCGAGCCTCCGTAGCTGGTCGGTGACGCATACCAGGAACATCGGCTGTTTCGCGTTCTTAAGCAAATCGACCACGCGATCCGGGCTCTCTTCCAGGTAGATGTTCTTGCCATCGGTTAAGAGATGCATTTCGGCGTCGCTAGTCATGGCGTCGGCTATGCGCTTTCCCATCTCTTTCTGCAGGTACCGAAGCACCCGCCGAATCTTCTGAAGCGAGAAACCTTTCCGGCGCAGGGCGGCGATCACCGAAACCTCAACTACCTCCGCCGACGTGTAAACGCGGCGATGTCCATCCTGCCGGGGCGATACGACGTGCCGCTCGTCCCACCACTGCAATTGCCGCAGGCTGACGCCTGAAATTCGCGACACGTCCGCCGAGGTGTAGATTTGTTCGTCCGCCGGAATCTCCGCAACCCGCGCTCGTTTGGCCTTCACCATCGATGATCTATCAAAGTGTACACCCATTCCTGCCCTGTCCTTGTGCAGAAATCTTGGCGTTCAAAAGGAGGAATGGTAGCTCCCCCACGATTAGGACACGGGACGAAGCTTCGGTTCCCGCTCCCACACTCTACCCTTCGCGGCCTCAGCGACGAAGCTATTCGAGCTTGGTACCACTCCCCGATCCGTTGCAACACCGGCTTTTTGAAGCAGTGCGGCAGCGGACGGCAAGTGGCCGATCACCTTCAGATGAGAGTAAGCGTCCTGAACAAATCCAACAGCGGCGGGCTGCGTCGCCAATTGCTGGGCTCCTTCGGCGGAAACGGCAACAAACACCGCATCGAAGAGAACGGACGGCCCACCGGCCAATTGCAAATCCGCCGCGATCCGTTTCCCATCCGCTCCTTTGGCTCCGCCGATCTTGGGCGCGATGATCTTCATCTTGGCCCCGCTTGCTTTCACGGCGCTCGCGAGTGCGGTTACCGCAGCCGCATCAGTGCCGTCGGCGATCAAGCATCCCACCATCCGCCCCTGTAAGCTCGGCTTGGCTTTCGCCAGAATGCTCAGAGCCGGAGACGGTTTTAGGTCGGTGCGGACTTTCGATGTTGTCGACACGGGCTGAATCGGGCCGTCATGGCCGAGCCCGTCGGCTACACGCTGGGCGATACGCATATCAACATTTGCCAGTTGGCCTAACATGCGAGCGCGAACCGCCGGTGTCTCCACCTTGCTGAGTTCAAACGTAAACGCGGAGACGATATGATTTTGTTCCGTCTCCGTTTGGCTATAGAAGAATTGCCGCGCCTGACTGAAGTGATCCGCAAAAGAAGCGGCACGGGTCCGCAGCGTATCGCCCTCTTCGCGGGCTGCAAAGCTTGTGTAGCCGCGCCGGGGATCTTGACGCGGAGTTTCACCTGCCAGCGAACTCGGAGAATAGTTCACACGCCCGGCCTGCATGCCTTGCTGCATGTGTCCGTCGCGCTGAAAATTCATGACCGGGCACTTCGGTCGATTGACTGGGATTTCCGCAAAGTTCGGTCCACCTAGCCGGGTCATCTGCGTGTCCAGGTAAGAGAAAAGACGACCTTGCAGCAGCGGATCGTTCGTAAAATCAATGCCGGGAACAATGTGAGTCGGGCAGAAAGCCACTTGCTCGGTTTCAGCGAAAACGTTCACCGGGTTACGGTCCAAAACCATCCGGCCAATCACCTTAAGGGGAACTTGCTCCTCCGGTATCACCTTGCTCGCATCCAGAACATCGAACTCGAATTTTCGAGCGAAGTCTTCTGTAAACGTCTGAACGGCCAGCTCCCATTCCGGAAAGTCGCCCGCGTCGATCGAATTCCAAAGGTCACGCCGGTGGTAATCCGGGTCGGCGCCGCTAATCTTCAGCGCTTCGTCCCAAATCAATGACTGCATGCCAAGTTTAGGACGCCAGTGAAACTTGACGTACGTCGATTTTCCGCTCTGATTGACAAGACGAAACGTGTGGATTCCGAACCCTTCCATCATGCGAAGCGACCGCGGGATCGCACGATCCGACATGATCCACATCAACATGTGCGTGCTCTCGGGAGTAAGTGAAGCGTAGTCCCAGAAATTGTCATGAGCGGTTTGCGCTTGTGGAAACCCGCGATCCGGCTCTTCCTTAGCCGCATGAATCAGGTCCGGAAACTTGAGCGCATCCTGAATAAAGAAGATGGGAATGTTGTTGCCCACCAGATCCCAATTTCCTTCCTGCGTATAGAACTTAACGGCAAATCCGCGCACATCGCGCGCCGTGTCGGCCGACCCTTTGTTCCCCGCCACCGTCGAAAACCGAACGAACACAGGTGTTTTCTGTCCGACTTGATTGAAAATACCCGCCCTTGAGATATCCGCCAAGGACGAAGTCAACTCGAAATAACCGTGTGCCGCCACACCGCGAGCATGCACCACTCGTTCCGGGATTCGTTCATGATCGAAGTGGTTGATTTTTTCGCGAAGGAGAAAATCCTCCAGCAGCACGGGCCCCCGAGGCCCGGCCTTGAGCGAGTTTTCATCGTCCGCAATGCGCAGACCCTGATTATTCGTAAGAAAACCGTGACTTCCGCCCGCGTTCTGATGGAGTTCTCCAGCGGCGCCTACGGTGTCGGCCATCTGCGGCGCATTCCCCGCCGGAGCAGGGGTATTGACATCCGCCAGCTGCGGTTCTTCAGAGATATCTGAAGCTTCCCCTACAACGGCAGAAGCGGCAACGCCGGCTAGGGCGCCTCCAAAAGACAGAGCTTTGCGTCGGCTAAATAAATCGTCGTTACTCGACATAGTTAATAGAGTTATTGTCACGAAAGTCGGACTTTTTGTTCGGTGTTTTTACTCGCAAATGGGACCTCGGTGAAAGACTAGTCCCTGTTTACATAGAGAAGTCTCGACGCGCTTCGATGCCTTGGCCGACAAGCCCGGCCGCTAACCCCGGATGATAAACTGGGTTCAGTGCTGGCGGGGCTCAAACGTTTCATTTTGTGGGATTATCCGCGCGCGTCGTGGCAGTACGACGTAATGGTTGCGCTGATCGTCCTGTTTATCTTCGCCACCCCGCGCACTTGGTTTCGCGACCAGCCGCGCATCCCTCATGCCAGTGAAATTGCAATGCTCCCTGCCTCGCGCGGCAACCAGGTTTTCTGGATTGAGCCGGAACTGGTCGATCCCATCCCGGAGAGCAACCGCCTGGAGCAACTCGGATCAGTGCTTCGCGTGAAAACCGGAAAAACACAAGTGGTGACGCGTATCGAGCCGATCTACGATTCCGAAAAAGAAATCAAAGGCTACATGGCCTTCACCAAACCATGACCCCCCGCCTTATTCTTGCGCTTGCCCTCGGCGCGACTTCTCTTTTCGGCGATACTTTGTCCGACACTCTAGCGAAGCTCGACGCGAACGCGGCCGCCTTCAAAACCACCAGCGCGCAGATTCGCTACACCACGCACAATGCCGTGGTGGATGTCGACAGCACGGAGAACGGAACCATGCAGCTGAAGCGGTCC
>CAXSIG010000625.1:223-3746 GCA_964237255.1 uncultured Bryobacteraceae bacterium | reverse complement strand
CGTCGTGCGAGGAACTGCTCGCCAAACTCGACGAATTCGGGCCGGAGCACATCTCCCACTGCGCGCACACCGGCGGGGTTGAACGTGCCGCTATTGATGTCAACGATTTTCTGCAGCAGCGTATTCGATTCCGCCACTGTTTGATCGACATTCTGCACGATCTTCGCTTCCAAAGCAGATAAATGTTCGGCCGCGGTCAACGCGAAAGGGAGCAGAAAGAGGGTAAGCGGTTTCATAAGGTGAAAGCGAAAAGAGATGCATCTGCGCCATTGCCGGTCGCGATGACTACGTATTGCTTGCCGGCCATGCTGAAAGTCATTGGCGTGCCACCGGTTCTGCGTGCGAAGGGATAATTCCAAAGGTCGGTACCTGTTTTCGCGTCGACGGCATGAAGCGCCGCATCACCACCGCCGACGAAGATTAATCCCGCTTTGGTAACGATGGCCCCTTGCACACCCGGAGTACCCAACTTTTCCGGAAGTTTTACGCCCACCAAAGCGGCGTGAGCGCGCAACCGCGGGTCGTCCCCAAACGGAACGTGCCAAGCAATCTCACCGCGATTGAGATCGATTGCGGTGAGGTGTCCATAAGGCGGCTTTAATAGCGGCAATCCGTCATGGAACACTGCATTGGTCTGCCCTTCGCGGACATAATCGCCATCCGTTTCGGATGCGTGCGGGTTCTTGCTGGATAGGTCAGGCTTCGATAATCGTGCGATCGCGGAGAGATTCGTGGTCTTGACGTACAACATGCCGCTCTCTGGATCGAAAGCTCCCCCACCCCAATTCGCGCCGCCGATCAGGCCTGGCGCCATAAGCGTTCCTTTGAATGAAGGAGGCGTAAACAGCGGCCCCAACCGATACTTCTTCAGTTCCCCCTGTGCCTCTGCTTTCAGTTCCGCCGTCAAGTCAAACGCATCTTCCAGCGAAACACCTTGAGGTGAGATCGGCGGGGGCTTGGTCGGAAACGGTTGCGTTGGCCAAGCGTGTTCGCCCTCCACATCACTTGCCGGAACGCGATGCTCTTCAATTGGCCAAACGGGTGTTCCCGTTACGCGGTCAAAGACGAAGGCAAAACCTTGCTTCGTCAATTGCACAACAGCATCAATCCTTTTGCCCGCGACTGTGATGGAGACGAGACTAGGCGGCGACGGCATGTCGTAATCCCACAGGCCGTGATGCACCAGTTGATAGTGCCATTTGCGCTCTCCGGTTGCGGCATTCAAGCAAACAATCGAATCAGCAAAAAGATTCTTGCCGGGCCGACGCCCACCGTAGAAGTCGTTGCTGGGTGTGCTAACAGGAAGGTAGATCAAGCCGCGCGGCTCATCTAACGTCATCGGAACCCACACATTCGTATGTCCCGTGAACTCGTTCGCGCCGTCCTCCCACGTATCACTTCCGAACTCGCCTTTGCGGGGAACCGTGTGGAATGTCCAAACCAGTTTCCCGGTGCGGGCGTGAAAGGCCCGGACATCGCCGGGCGGATCTTTTTTGTAAGCGATGCGGTCCGCTACTCCGTTGCCAACGATAATCAGGTCCTTGTAAACCACGGTAGGCGATGTGTTGGTGTACTGTTTCGGATCGACAGGCCAAGCTAACCCTTGGAGCAGATTCACCACCCCGTTATCGCCAAATCCCTGGACCGGCTTACCGGTTTCGGAATCCAGTTGGATCAGACGCGCACGGCTGTTCATCAAGATGCGCCCGCGGCCATTCGCAGAGTCACGCCAGAACGCGACACCGCGATGAACAAAGCCGGTACCGTTTGGAACCTGTCCGTCTTCGTAAGCCTTCGGGTCATAAGTCCAGCGCTCTACACCCGTAGCAGGATCGAGCGCGACCACCCGGTTGTACGCTGTGCTGAGATACAACGTGCCACCCACCATGAGCGGCGTTACTTCGAACACGCCCGGGGTGGTCTTATACTGTGGCATCGGTTTTTCACCAGCGCGCCACTGCCAAGCTAGTTTCAGTTTTCCGACGTTCTCGCGGTTGATCTGCGTCAAAGCGGAGTAGTGGGAGCCAGCTTGATCGCCACCATAGTATGGCCATTCCACATCGGATGTTGCAGCGCCGGCTATTGCCAGCGAACAGCAGACAGCCAGCTTTCTAAACATGGTTCTTTACCTGAGAAGCAATGCGATCGGCAGAGCGAAGCGTCAGCGCTACAAACGTTAACGTGCCGTTCGTACATCCAGCATTCGGCAACGTCGGCGATCCAACGACGAACAAATTTTCGTGGTCATGTGTCTGACCGTAGCTGTCGCAAACGCTCTCCGCCGGGTCCGTCCCCATGCGGCATCCGCCAGCCGGGTGGTCTAAATAACCACCCTCGCCCGCGCTGAGAATCTTACCGTTACCGTTTTTCGCCAATCGCTCGAAGAGAGTTTGGAAGTGCTGCCGCGTTGCTGGTTGGCGAGCGATTGTGGCGCTGTCTAATCGATGTTCGATCTTCGGCAGGGGATCTCCGAAGGAATTTGTGGAAGCCGCGTCCAGTGTAAGCGAACTGTTGCGATCCGGATGAATATCGTAGTAGCCGCGTACTCGCGCCGTTCCACGATGGGCGCGCGTGCGCCAATCGTTCAGCAGATCATCGCCCAACAACAGCTTTCCATCTTTCGCACGCATTCGCGGTTCATGGCCCGACGCGCTTTCCCAAATTCGGAGGTCATGACGAATGTAGGGATCGCCCGGTTTGCATCGAAAAAACTGCCGGGAAATCAATGCGTGTGTCTCGTTCATTCCCGGATAGATCTTCGCGTCGAGTTCGATGAACGCCGAGATGAACTCATGACCATTCATGTACCGGCCCACCAAGCCGGATCGATTTGCCAGCCCATTCGGAAATCGCGAGTTCTTCGAAAGCAGTAATAGGTGCGGACTCCACGCGTAGCCGGAAGCCAGAACAAAAACGGGCGCGCGGAACTCTACCGTGTCTCCCGAAGCGCGATCGACACCGGTCGCCGCGGCAACTTTGGCGGAGCCTTCATTCAGAGTCAAACGGCGAATCTGCGTGCGATCGTGAAGCGTGATTGCCTTCTTCGCCAGCAGTTGCTTGAATGTGAAATCCGGCGAATAACGCGCGCCTGTCGGACAGATCGCGCACGTGTTGCATCGAATGCATTTCGCCCGGCCATCATAAGGGCGGGTGTTCTTCGCCTGCGGAGTACTCCAGAAAGGAATGCCGGTCTGCTCGCTCCACTTTTTTAATTCGATCAGATTATGCGTTAGCTCCATGGCGGCCATAGGGTATGGCGCCGACCGCGCATCTTCCGGCAAAGGACTCGGCTCACCGGACACTCCCAACCGGCGCTCGGCTTCGCAGTAGTAACGCTCCAGTTCGTCCCATTCGATAGGCCAATCTGTATAGAGCCCGTACATCGATTTCAGGCGCAGATCTTCCGCCGAGAACCGATTACAGGTGCCGCCCCAATGCATTGCGGACCCACCCACGGTCATGGTCCTCGAAATAATTCCCTTCGCTGGCTGATCCTCAATGAAGTCGCCGGGCCATGCGTTTT
>CAXSIG010000625.1:0-213 GCA_964237255.1 uncultured Bryobacteraceae bacterium | reverse complement strand
ATACTCCATCCGGTTTTCGAGATCGAACAAACGGCGTCCCGCTTCCACGATCCGGATCGATATTCCCGGTCGCAATTCGGCCAGCTTCTGGGCCAACATAGCGGCAGACACGCCGCCGCCGATCACACAAACATCGCTTTCGTAGCTTGGCATCAGACAGTCCGTATCAGGCTTTTTTCCGCAAGGGCGCAGGCTGCTTGCTCGATCCTTCTA
>CAXSIG010000624.1:0-3749 GCA_964237255.1 uncultured Bryobacteraceae bacterium | reverse complement strand
CTTCCGTTCGCTTGGGATCGTTAACTGCCGGCTCGGTTTATAGCGACCGCTTGGAACTAAGCTCGGGGGCAGCTGACGTCCATACAACGGCGGGTTACTCAATTGATGCACTGTCGCTCCACGTTCGCAATGGCGCACAGCCCGCTGTAGCGCGAATCCTGGTAAGCCAGAATCACGTTCGCGTGGGCGCACTCTCCGGATCATTGCAGGTCTTAAACGCGAGTGGCTTAGTGGTGGCAACGGTAGCGGAAGGAAACGCGACGGATTTCAGCGCGGAAGGTGGAGCCTCCGCAGCATCGGGAAGCGGTGATGGAGCGGGCTCGGGCTCATCCGGAGCCGGTGCGGGAAGTGGCAGCGGATCGGGAGTTGCGGGCGCAGCAGGCGCCGGGGTTGCAGCCACTCACACAGCCTTGATCATTGGCGGCATCGTCATAGCAACTGCGGGCTTGGCAACAGGATTGACCGTCGCGGCTACCAGCGGATCAAACGACACGCTCAGCCCGTCGGCTCGATAGCTTAAACGGAACGGGGCGCCGGTGACGTTGTAAAAGTGAAAGCCGTCACGACGCCTCCATCTCAATCCGGGACCGCTTAGGCGGAAACGGACGATTGGATCGCGGACCACATTGTTCCTCCAAAGCGCTCCCAGATCGACGGACGTCAAAGGAAGATAGTTCAAAGGAAATGGCGACGACACGGTATCGGGAGCCAACCGGATGTCTACGGTCTGGCCCGATCTGCTCTGAACAGTCAAACTGATCGGGTCAAGTCGGTAAGCAGTGGTGACCAATTTCCCGGCAGCGGTGGGAGGAAGGTCCAAACTCAAAGCGATGGGTGTAGAGGATTCCGGGACAGGGATCCAGGTATCGGCGGGGAGATTTTGTCTTCCGGCATCGGAATAGCCGATCGCCAGCCGGCTAGTACGCGGGCGAAGCAGGAACGTGTCAAGTTGCGGAGTGCTTGGAGCAAATCCGTTGTAGAGCGCATTCCAGATCTGGGGAACGTCAACGATTGGGTTTCGCCCATCGATCGCCTGCCACTCGAATACAACGTAATCGATCGGAGGCGCAGCGTTCGCAATCTTTTGGCCACTCATTCCGTCCAGATAGCTGGTATACGACATATATCCCTGGGTGCCAAAGAGTGGAACGAGTTGAAAATTTCCCCTTGACCCGAAGGAAAGGTCGATGGGGAAAACCATGGTTCGGGATCCGTTAATCGTCGGCAGGAAGCTGTTGATCGAGGAACCGCTAAACGCGCCATCCGCGGCTTGGTCCAGTTCCGCCTTGAGTTGCCGGGGATGAATCAGCTTCGCTGTAATCTGCAACGTGGATGCGGGCGACCACCACCACTCAGACCGAATTGTCGAGGTCTCGTCCGCTTGTAAAGCGAAGAGGGAAAAAGCCGCGAACACGATTGCGAGAATTGCAGGCCGTACAGCGTTCCTACGTACCTGAGCTAACAGGAATCCAAAAACCAGAATAATAAATGTAAAAAAGATCCTGGTATGAGGGCTATCTGCCCGTACCCATCCGTGCTTTAACGCCACCCACGCAAGCGTGGCGACCATGCCTGCGCTAACCCACGAGATCCATTCAGCGGCAAATCCCACGACTAACAACACGGCGATCGCCGCAAGAAGCACCGCGATTTTCCACCCTGTATTCCACTCGCCTGGAAAGGACATGGTGGCCGAGTAGCCTGAAGCCATCTCAAGGCTCCCACGCGTGTATCCGATCAAATCCGTCAATGACGGATGGTAGATAAGATAACTTACTGGTCCGGAAACCAACGTTGCGGATAATGCCGCAGTCTCCATTCTGGACACAGAGACGCGGTCGGCGATTCGACCGGCGATGTACCAGCCAAGAAGCAACATTGCCACGATATAGCTATTGAATTTGACCAGAAAAGTAAGTCCAGTCAAGACGGGAAGCGCGGCTAAAACCCCTATGCTGCTGCCCGGCTTTCTTATCAGGATCGTGTAAGCGGCGAGAAGCGCTGCAATCAGTAGGTAATCCCAATAAATCACGTAGAGCTTATTGGACAAAATCAGCGCGCAAGTAAGAAAAACCGCAGCTGCGGATTGCCCGGATTCCCACATGAAACCCAGAAAATACAGGAGCAAACTCAATAAGCCGACACGCGCCGCAAAGGAAACATAAACATTATTGTTTACATATTCCGGCACTGCCAAGTAGCCAAGCGGCCCGTAAGTGAGGACGATGTCTCGACCGAAGATTTCCGGTCCGTGGGCAAATCGATTTAGCGCATAGCCCCAGGATGCATCAAGGCCGGGAGCAATCGATTGATACGCAACAGAGAACAGCAACAACGCCGCGTAAAACAGCAAACCGTAGAACGCTAAATTTTTCCAGATTGTTTTGAGCAATTTGTTCAAACGGCGCTCAGATTACGGCTTCTTTCGAAGCGGCGCAATGATAGCCGGTATGTCGCCCGCCATTCCGAAAGTCATCAGCTTATCGCCCTTGTCCCAAGTGTCGTTTCCGTTCGTGTCCAGGAACCACTGCGTTTGACGGAAAACACCGACCTTCGTCTTACCACCGCCGTTCCAATCGCCGGTAACCGGGATCTCGCCCACTATCCCACCCATCGCGATGAATTTGTCCGTTTCAGCGCCTTCCCACTTTTGATTGCCGTTATAGTCCAGGATCCAGAAGCCCTTATGAAACGTTCCTACTTTGGATCGGCCGTCGCCATTCCAATCGCCGACGATCGGAATATCGCCTGCCTGTCCAATGCCGAATATTTTGTCGTCTTTGTCCCAACTCAAGCTCCCGTTTATATCCAGCGCGAAGGCGCCATCGGGACGGTATACCCCGACATCCGTTTTACCGTCGCCGTTCCAATCGCCTACGACAGGAGTATCGCCAACTGTTCCAACGGAAACTAGTTTGTCGACCGCAGGACCGTCAAAAACTCCGTTCCCGTTGTAATCGAGCAACCAAAAGCCTTTCCGGAAGACACCAATCTTCGTTCGACCGTCCCCGTTCCAATCGCCGACTACTGGAATATCGCCTTCGCCGCCGAAATTGTATACCCGAGTCTTTCCCCCTACGAGTAGGGTGAAAACGCCACTTTTGAAAGATCCCACCGACGGTCCGTCCGCGATGTCCCAGGTCCCCACAATCGGAGTATCGCCAGGTTTTCCGATGGCTAAGGAGAAGTCCGAATCCTGATCCCAGCGGCCATTACCGTTTGTATCGACGAACCACACACCGGACCGGAAGACCGCAATAGTGGGATGAGGCGAAGTCCCATACACCTTTGTTGCATTACCCGGACCCGCTGCCGAGGGAGAGTACGCAAAGTAGATAATCAGGATAACCAGCGCTAAAGCTGCCGCAACAATTCCCAGCCGTTTCGCTATTGTTTTTTGCTCTGCCGTCACGCGTTCTATCGTCTCCGCCAATCCCGTCAATTGTAGCGTGATTGAACGCGACGATTTACCGCAGAGGTTCGGGATCCGGTTTAATCATAGGACCGGCAGGGCTTCCCGGCTCGCTCACCGCGGGACGGCGTCGGGGGGTCACCGGCTCAACATCGTCGGACGGGCTGCGGGACACCGGTTGGGCACGCGTCAGTGAGGGGCGGGACAGAATCGGTCGATCCGGGTCTGGCGCTTTACTCACCGTCATCGGCTCGTCGGAGGGTGCGCCGTTCCCCAGGTATACGCGGCGGAATCGCAACTCCGCGCCAGGGTAGCGTTTCGCCGCGACTTCACTTAG
>CAXSIG010000623.1:0-3765 GCA_964237255.1 uncultured Bryobacteraceae bacterium | reverse complement strand
CCGGGTAGAACCACCGCCCGCTACTCCAAGGATGGCAGAATGAGCGTGCCAGTCTGCCCCACAACACCCTGAAGCGTGAATTTAAACATGCGCCCTAATGGCTCTTCGCACTAGGGTCAGGGCTCGGGGTTGGAATGCGTGGGAGCATCTCTGCGCGCGTAGCGGCGTTGTAGGCAAACCAAGCTTCGATCATGGAACTCTGCATCACATCGTCCTTCTGCACGCGGTCGTAAGTGTCCGCGTTGGAGTGGTGGGTACGGGTACCGTATTCCAACGGATCCTGTTAGAAACCGATTCCATTCAGGCCGATCCACGAAAAGGCACTCGAGTCTGTACCACCGGGGCTCGTCGTGGGCCGGAACTGATCCCCTCCGGAAACAGCAACCATATGCTGGTCCCTGATGGGCTCAATCCAGGACTTGAAGATTGCCGCCATCTGCGGACTGCCTCCCGCCGAAACCCCTCGGAATCGGCCGGAACCGCCGTCATCATTGAAATACACATCCAGCTTGTCGTATTCGGGTGTCTTCACCATGGTGGCGCGTTGCGCGAAGTGTTGCTGTACATAGGCAGTTGAGCCGTAAACGCCCTGTTCTTCGCCGCCCCACAAAGCGACGCGAACTGTGCGCGCCATCGGCTTGTGCAGCGTAGCCAAAATGCGCACCGCCTCCATTGCCACCGAAGATCCCGTGCCATTATCCGTCGCGCCGGTCCCGCCCTGCCAGCTATCAAAGTGACCGCCTAGCATCACCACTTCATCCGGTTTGGTGGTACCCGGAATCTCGCCAATAACATTGAATGCGTTCTGGTCTTCCTTCTGATATTCGACAGCGATATCGAAGTTCAGCTTCGGCGTGAGACCGTGCTGTACCAAGCGGACGATGCGGTTATACTGCTCTGCCCCAATGGCGACGATCGGAGACGGAACCGGTTCCTTGGGATTCTCCGACCCACCATAGGTGGAAAAAATCGTACCGCCGTCTCCGTTGTAACCCGGCGTGAGGGAAATGGCCACGCCCTCGTCCCTTAGGAAGGTGTTGACTTCGTTGCGCAGGACTCCGTTCTTCTCATTGGCTAAGGCGAGCGATGTCGGCGTGTACTCCCATTCGCCTTCACCGGGCCGGCCCCGCCCGCTCGGGTCGCGATTAGCTGTAGCACCCGCTGCTGCTCCGCGCCCGCCGCCACCGCCACCGCGCGCGCCTCCGCGTGCCAAAATTTCCTCGTCCGTCGGGGAAGGCTGCGCGTCTGCCCGCATGTGGAGTGTGAGCGGAGCCGGGTCAAACATCAGCAGCGCCTTGCCCTTCAGCTTGCCATGATATTTGGCGAAATCTGCTTTCGAGTGGATCGGCGCCCACACCGGCTCAACCGTGATGGGGCCGTTCGTCCCAGGCGTCCATGCCAGCGGAAACCCGGTGAACGCAGCATAGACCGGAGTCTCAATCGCCGCGTAAAAGTGCTTAATCTGCCATCCATAGCCGAAGGGCCACTTTTCCAGGTGGACGTTCTTAAGTCCCCACTCTCGCATCTGCTTCATAGCCCATTCGGCGGCGAGTTTGTGATTGCGGCTATTGGTGACGCGAGGACCATAGACCTCGGACATCCAAAAGAGGTTTTCCATCACTTGTGAGTGCTGGAACGCCTCGGCCTTGATTTGGCTCAGGGCGTCCAAATCGACTTTGTCTCCCCCTGTAGCCTGCGCGAAGGAAGCCGGGATGAGGAAGAGGGCCGTGACGATCGCGGCAGCCTGTCTGAAGCGGAGTAGATTCATAGAGATTCTCGCTTTCTCCGGAACTTGACTTCCCCTAAACGGCATTCGAAGGAGCGTGCCCGGATTAACAAGAAGTCATTCTCGCACGCTAATTGTCCGGAAGTCCGGCTGTTAGAAGTAAGCTGCGGATTTGATTACATTGTCCAAACCCCGAGGGTTCGGAAAGCAAGAACGGCGTTCCCGAAAGCTGGTTTCAGAAAGGCAGAATACCGGTGCTGAAGAGGCGGACCGTCATCCTCGTACCCCGACCGCAGCGTTGAACATATAAAGGCAGTTCGGATCGGCTTATCGGCAGCCCTTCATAACAACCCCTACCGAGCCGGCATGGCCCGAAACTAGTTATGATTGCGTTCGACGAAACTTTGGCTGCAATATCGAACTTTGTCGCGATCTAGCGGCAGCCTCGATGAAATTTGAATTAGCTCGATAAACTTCTCGCACTGGGTCGCACTTCTCTGTCGCGTTATGCTGACAATCACATGAAGACTTGGCCCCTATCGGCTCTGCTGCTTACCTTCGCCGTTACACCCTGCCATGCCGTACCTGCCGAATGGACCACCCCTCTTAAGCCATTCAAAATCTCCGGCAACCTCTATTACGTTGGATCGCGCGATCTTGCCGCCTATCTTGTCGCTACCGATCAAGGCAACATTCTGATTAACGCGAACCTTGAGTCTTCGCCCGCGCTGATCCGCCACAGCGTCGAACAACTTGGCTTTCGCTGGACGGATACAAAGATTCTTCTCAGCAGTCAGGCGCATTACGATCACGCCGCCGGTGCTGCCGAAATCCTGAAGGTGACTCACGCCAAATACATGATCATGGAGGGTGACGTGGATGTCGTGAAAACCGGCGGTGCAACCGATTTCGACGCCTCGCTCCCGCGCTTTCCTCCGGCTCGCGTGGATCGAACGTTGTATGACAAGGATGTTGTCACCTTGGGAAGCACCACAATCACCGCGCACAAGACGGCTGGACATACCCGCGGCTGCACTACCTGGACCATGAAGACGCGGGAAGGAGACCGCACCGTTAACGTCGTCATCGTGGGTGGATGGGCGCTCAATCCCGGTTTGCAGCTTGTACCCAGCCAGGGGAAACCCGCAGCTTACCCGGGCATAGTCGCCGATTTCGAGAAGACTTTCGCTACCCTAAAAACGCTGCCTTGCGACATCTTCCTGGGCGCCCATGGAGCTTACTTCGACATGCTCTCGAAGCTGGAACGCGCACCCAAGGAAGGCCCGTCCGTCTGGACGGACCCCGATGGCTATCACAAAGCAGTTGCGATCTATGAAGCTGCGTACCGCAAGAAGCTAGCGCAGCAACAGTCCGGCAGTAATTAAACCGACCGGGTGAGACGCTTGCGCAGGCCGGCGCCGAGAGCTACGAAGCCGCTCGCCATAAAGGCCCAGGTGGACGGTTCCGGTGCGCTGGCCGCACCTGCTGACCCGGCGTAATCAAGTCCGTAAGACGATCCTGCACGTTGAGCCACATCAAAACGTAAAACGTTGTTGCCTAGAACGAAATACGTGGAGGGCAACACAACGGTCGTGAGCGATACGCAGTTCGGTTTCGTATCGGAACAGGTGCTATAGGTGTTCCCAGCACTCGAAGCTTCGCTCAGTAACGTGGTGTTGTTTAAGACCACAGAAGAGGAATCATCCGCATAAAGAGACACGGTCCCGTTTGTTGAGAGATCGGCAGCGGTGAGAACAAAATTCTGAAAGAACGAAACAACGGTGCCGTTCGCAGAACGGATGGGTTTCCCGTGTTCCCATAGGAAATCCATTGTGAACCGGCGATTGGGTTGTTCCAAGCCGGGTTTTTGGCGATCACCACATTGTTGCCGAGGGAATTGTTTTCCGTCGGGTTAGCGGCTGTTGAGTTACTGAAGAACTGAATGGTTGCGGCGTTTGCCGAAAAGGTGGCTGCGGCAAGAACTAGTAAGTGACGGAACGTTTTCATAGTTAAACGCTAACAATGAAAACGGCTGACTT
>CAXSIG010000622.1:3484-3774 GCA_964237255.1 uncultured Bryobacteraceae bacterium | reverse complement strand
GGGGGGCGGGCGGAGGGGGGCGGAGGGCGCGGGGCAGCATGATGATCTGGTGATTGCGCTGGCGCTGGCGGTTTGGCGGGCGGGGTCGGGGGAGTTTGGGGAGAAGGGGTATGGGATCTTCTAGTGGCGGGGCGGAAGAGTAGGACTAATCTTGACTCCATTCTGGAGCAGGTTCAGTACGGAAGCGAGATCGCGGTTGCGCTTAATGACGATCGGAGGCGATCCTAAAGCGATTGGAGATTCGTGGGCGTCCGCTTTCGGAGTCGATCGCAATTGCCAAGGCGCTGAAG
>CAXSIG010000622.1:0-3474 GCA_964237255.1 uncultured Bryobacteraceae bacterium | reverse complement strand
GCACACCAGCGGTACTTGATCCGGACTTCGCGGCTGATGTTCAGGATGTAGTACGAAGTCGTCGTCTGTCGGTCTCACTTCTTCGGATTGAGCGGTGGACTTGATCATCGACACCAGCCATCTGGTTACGGCAGAACGGCTCCGGCACAGCGTCGTCGAAATCCTTCAGCAGATTGAGCGCATTTGGGGTCAGACGGGAGCGGGGATATCGGCCATCACCGTATTTGAACTTGCGCATGGAATCGCGCGGGCAAAGACAGAGATGCAACGAGAAGGGCGGACTCATTTTCTGCAGGATATTCGGAGAGCGCTGATCGTTAACCCACTTACCGACGAGATCACGGAACGAGCAGGATTGATCGCGGGTGAGCAGGCTCAACAGGGCACCATTCTTCCACTTGCCGACTTACTGATCGGAGCAACTGCGCTCCATCATGGTTGCGATGTGATCACGGAGAACATTCGGGATTTTCGAGAATGCCGGGGCTGTCAGTGAAAAGGAGTTAGCGGCTCTCGAGTCGGCGGGTCAAGCTGTTTAATCAACTAATTCGATTTAGAGTGTGTGCTGCGGACTATTAGCGTCCGGCGTGTTTTTAGTCGGTCGCGTGGGAGATGTCAGGCCGTGATTATTCCCGCTGTCGCCGACGGCATCCCGAAACATATTGCGCGCGTTGCCTCGGAGTTGCGGCGGGAGTGCGTGAATCCGGTGGAGTTCTGCAGTCCTCGGGGATAGGAAGCAATCCGCCATCGAGGATGGGATTAATCCACCGACGAATGCTTGCCCCATGAGAATCGGCGACCGATGATGGCTTTAACGATCAGTCGATCGGTAGAGGACGTTACACCGTAACCGACCCCGAAATTCACCTCCCAATTCGGCGAGAGGTTGAGATCGGTAGCCGCAAAGAATTGCTGTTGTTGTTCACGGAGCGCATCGAACCGGAAGAGGCGACCATAATCCGCGTAATACTCGATACCGGCGCTCACCTTCTTCGTAATGTCGTACCCAACTTTGACGGCAGGTGAGAAGCTCACGCCTCCCCGGGTGCCGGGTCCATGCCAGACTCTCTCCAATGCGGGATTGGCTGCAAAGTACCAGCGGTTTATCGCTTTATCGACGATCGGGCGAATTTCCCACGACCACGTGTCCGGGGAGTACGGCGTACGCTGATACCCGATCTCTGTCGAGATGCTGACGCCGACCGGCCAATGCCATTTCGCGGGCACGCGAACACGCGGGCGGATGTGACTTCCCACCCACTGCACTCCGTGGCCGTCCTGTTCACTGGTGAAGACATAGAAGCCAACCTCAGACCAATCGTTCAGGCCAGTTGTCAGTTCCAGCGTTTCGTGATCCTGATGATTGGTGGGATAGACGCCGTTGATCACAAGCCGCTGACCCAGAGCCGTAAAGTTGGAATGAATCTCCACCATCATGCTTTTGGGGGCGACCGTTTCCGAGCCGTACACCTGGATCTCATAATTGCCTTGCGCTTGCAGCGCGGCTGCGCAGAAGGCGGCAATGGCGACGGTCTTAAACATATTCAAATAGCATCATAAATCCCATGTCCATATGGTTTTGCTGGTGGCAGTGAAACAACGAAGGTCCGGGATGATCCGCAACGAATTCTACTTCCGTTTCCGACTTCGGTTCCACTAACACAGTGTCCTTCCGGAGGCCGCCGACTTCGAAAATATGGCGATGCAGATGGACCGGGTGCGGATCTGTGCTCCGGTTTATGTATCGCAGGCGATACCGTTCTCCTTGTTGTAGCCGCACGGGGACGGTTTTTGGAAACGACTTGCCGTTGATTGTCCAATGATCCGGCGCTCCGTGACCCGCAAACTTCGATTCAAAAGCGAGCGTGATCGGTTTTCCAGCAGATGGTTGAGGCGGGTCGGCGAAGTGGGCGTAACTCCAATCCGTACTCTGCGGCTGCACCCATTGTGCGGTTCCCTTTCGATCCGCATATTCAAGCGCGATGGCCATTCCGCGATTTCGTATGTGCGTCCGAACTTCGCCAAGTACCCAGACCCCCGGGTTTGTCATTTCGACAATGGCACTTACCCGTTCTGCCGGAGCCAGGCGCAATAGAGACACCGTGGACGGACGAGGAACTGCATTTCCATCGAGAGCGACTACATGAAACCGATGACCCGAGCACGCGAGCCAATGCACTTCCGTTGCGCTCGCATTCACAATGTGAAGCAGCACGCGCTCTCCTTCTTTCACACGCAACGGCTCACCAAATCCGAACATCTTGCCGTTGATCGAGGAGACGGAATACTCGGGATTCATCGACCCGTCGTCGCTCGAAACCATTCTTCCCTTCCAGTCACCTAGAGACAGAAAGGCTTCGGAATCGTAACCGTCACCTCGCCGACCCTCTTTCGGTTCGATATAGAGGAGGCCGTGCTGTCCACCGTAAAGCGCTCGCGTTAGATCGCGCCCGGCCATGGTATGCGTATGGAACCATCGGAATCCGGACGGTGAAGGAATGAAGTTGTAGCGGGCTGTCTGTCCTGGCGCAATTTCCGGCGTGCCTTCCTCCATGGATCCATCGATCTCCGGCGGCAGGAAAAGTCCGTGCCAGTGGACAATTTCGGGGAGGATACTTCGGTTCTCAACCTCAATGGTTACCGGCGCGCCTTCTTTGAATCGCAATAACGGACCAGGAACCTGCTGGTTGTATGCAGTCGTTCGAATGTGATGGCGAGGGGAGAGTTCGAGAGTATACGGCGCGATGACGAGTCGATGATCCGCCGGGGTCGCAGCAGCCGCAGCAACCCCTAACGCGGAAATGAGTTCGCGACGGCTCAGCATCCTTATATTGTCTGCCTGGCGCCGTTGTTCACACCAAGCCGGGCAAGTCTTATAAACTATGCGACAGCATGTCGCTCCGTAGCGTCTTCCTCACGTGTTGTTGCGCCCTGTTGCCGATGGCGACTCTGTTTGCGCAAGGACCTTCCGCTTCGGTGATCGGTCACGTGACGGACGCTTCGGGAGCGGCGATCCCAGGCGTTTCCGTTCGGATCACCAATTCCTCCACGAATTTGTCCGAGAGCGCGGTTAGTAATCATGCGGGCGACTATACGTTGCCCTTTCTGGCGCCTGCCCCTTACACGCTGGAAGCTTCAGCGGAGGGTTTCAACTCCTATCGTCATCTCGCGTTTGCGTTGGCTGTGGATCAGGAACAGCGGATCGATATACAGATGACGGTGGGGTCGGCAACGCAAACCATTACGGTTGCGGATACTCCCGAATCGCTCCAGACGGAAAGCGGCGCGCGGGGCGAAGTGACGTCCAACAAAGAGATTACGCAGTTGCCGTTGAATGGACGGAATTACTCCGATCTGGCGTTCCTGACCAGCGGCGTGGTGCCGCGTGGGGAAGGCCGCGTGATCATCCCGTTGCACCGCTGCCGTGGCGGGATCGCCTCGCCGGACGGGAGGTTCACCTCCGAGGGCACCGAT
>CAXSIG010000621.1:3469-3774 GCA_964237255.1 uncultured Bryobacteraceae bacterium | reverse complement strand
GGGAACCGCCATCGCCGCTTGATACACGGTGAGCGCAGTCAGGTCCGCGCGAGTGATTTCATTCATGATCCCGGCGCCATCGGTATCTGAATCGTCGCCGAACCGCTCGGTGGTTTGGATGCCGTGATGTTGGATCAACGCGTTGTTTGAGAATTCGCGAATGGATACAACGTTTCCAGCTTGATGCCATGGCCTGACGATCAAACTGGGAGGATCAAGCGGCGTAGAAGAAAGAATGCTGGCGCGCGGCAAGCCCTCGATTTCACCAACATTCCACATCGCATCCTGTCCTCGAGATATCCAAC
>CAXSIG010000621.1:0-3459 GCA_964237255.1 uncultured Bryobacteraceae bacterium | reverse complement strand
CCGAACGAAATTCCCTTCGCGACCAGGTGCTTCTTCTCGCCCCCGACTTTGACGGTATTTCGGATGGCCTGAAGCTCCTCCGTTATCTCGCGAGCCAACATTTCCACGTAACCGGCGCCGAACATTCCTGGGCTCGATCGAAAATTACCGATGTTCGCCAACGTGGATGCTTTGAGGTTTTCGTCAAGATAGCCGCGAGTTGCGCGACGGTCCGAAGGATCGAACGTCGCGAAATCGAAACGTTGCCCCTGAACAAAGACATTTGCCGCGAAATCGCCCCTGCCGCCCGCGACGCCGTACGGCTGGTTGTGGCAGCCGTAACAGGAATTAGCATCGGGTCCTGAAACTCGATTGAAACCCCGCAGCCCCACAAGCGGTGAACTTGGGTCGGACAGTTGCTTGCCCGTGCCTTTCAGCAGAGGACGGCCGGCGCCATCCTGCTCAGTCCAGTTCGCCATGAACAGCTTCTTGCCGAACGCAATGAGATCCAGGACCGGCATCTGGCACTCTTCGCCGTCGTTAAGATGTACAGGTACAGCGCGCTCTATACCGATCTTCTTACCCGGCGTTTTGCTGGGGGCCACTGCGGATATCTGCGCGGTGAGTTCGAAAGCCGTTGCAAGAAGCGCAATCCACCTCATCATGTCGGGCGTCGCCTAGTTTCCACCTTGTGGCGTCGTCTTGGTCGACGTGGGAATTGCGGTAATCACGATCTGCAGCGCTTGTGCTCCAGTGAGAGATCCGCCTGGGAACACACCGCTACCTTGGGCGATGATCTGTCCATTCCGCCGAATCTGGACGAAGATCTCGCCCACCGGAACCTTCGTCAACGTAAAGTTTCCATTGACGTCCGTGTTGGTCATGCCGAGGTAGCTTAGATTGCCGCTGGATCGAACAATTACTTCGGCATTGGCAATTTGGGCCGCGGTCACGCCTGAGGTGCTGGCCGACGTTGTAACAAGCGTGGAACCGCCGGATCCTCCCGTCACTACGCCATTCGCGACTGCCGGGGGCGCCGCTATGGTGGTTGTCTGGTAACTTGATCCCGCTACGGTAGGCGTAAAGATGACGATACTCTGATCCAGGTTGAACAGCAAATTGCCGTTGAAGTATTCGTAAGCCGCTGTTAGCGAGGGAACCGTGACACTGCGCTGATTCAGGTAATCAATCGAGAGGGATGGCGAGTTGGGACCCGGCGTGATGCCGACGATCGTACCGGTATTCAGCGATCCGATGCCGTTGTAAGCGAATATGATTCTGCCGTCGGAATACAACTGAATCTGCAGAGTGTTATATGGGCCGGACGTGTTGAAGTGGGGGTCCTTCAAGTAAGTAACGATGAACTGCCCGGGAACGGTGCTGTTCACGTACAGGGCAGAGGTTGGATCCGCTGAGGGACCGGGATACAGATCGTCGAAGAACGCCGCAATTCGCGGAAGAGTATTGAAAGCGGGAAGGCTCTCGGAGTAAGTGCTGTCGCCCGATCCGAAAGTCACATAACCGTTCGTTCCCACATAGACTGTAGTTCGCGCCGTTCCGTAAAACGGAAAGCTAAACGGCAGCGTGTACTGATAGTAATCGTCATCTACCCGGGACACGAGCGTACCGTAATTTGTGTTGAACGATGCCGAGACAAGTTGGATGGTCCCAACATTCGTCGCTCCGCCAAGGACAGGTGCAACCGACGCGGAACTCCCGGTCAACGTGCTTGACCCCGACGGAGTGTACATCGCGTTCGCCTGGATATTCCCAAGCACCGTCGGAACGCTAGGAATGGAGAAGCTTCCATCGTTGGCGGTGGTTGCCGTAACCCCACCCGTCGCCGTGACTGTAGCTCCCGCTACCGCCGTTCCGCCGGGATTCACAACTCTCCCGGTCACGAGCGTGAGAGGATCCGGCAGCACGTTCAGCGTTACGTTTTGGGCGGTCCCGATGTTGTTTCCCAAATCACGAGCGCGCGCTCCCAACGTAAGTGTAGTTACACCCGTAGGAACCGTAAACGTGTACTGATAAGGGGTAGAAGTCGAAGTAAAAACAACTTGCCCATTGACCAGGAAATCCACGCTTGCAACAGCGACATCGTCCGTTGCGGTAACCGAAACTGTAAGCTGCGCCCCTTGATAAACAGTGGAACCAGTGGCCGGCGAAGCGATCGAGACGGAAGGCGGCACGCCGGCGAGATCCTGCCTCGGCAGATACTGCCCGATATAGAGGCGGCTGTCACCGCTCGATCCGGGTCGCGACAAACTGGAATGGTCCGTTACGAGATAGAGGAAGCTGGAATCGAGCGCAATGCCCATTCCGTTGTCGTCCCGCTGGGTGAAGTTTAAAATGCTCCGTGCTTGTAAATTGGTGGGATCGCTGATATCGGTAACGGGAACGCCGTTAACGAAAACAACATCCGCGCCGAATGCGAAAGTCCCCGATACCGCGATGTCCTGCAGGTATCCGCCTAAAGTATAGGGCGTGATGTGCGACCGGATCACGGGAGCGGTAAGCGATGTAATATCCACAGCATTCGTGCTTGTTGTGTAATCCGCAACATAAGCCCAATTTCCGCTCAGGGCGACCGCGCGGGCGTCCCCGGTTGCGGCCGTACCCTTTACGACCGGAGCCGCAGGGTTCGTTATGTCCACCAGTTTCAAACCGAAACTGCCCATCGCCATAGCAGCTAAATGCCGGGCGGAATCGATCGCAATCTTCCACGGCGTTCCTCCGATGGACGTAGAACTGACAAGAATCATGGCAGCTGGGTTTGTGATATTTACAATTTGCAGGCCCGACGTGCAGTTTAAATAAGCGGCGCTCCCACTAATTGCCAAGCCAAGGCAATTTCCCGCCGCGAACGTTCCGCGCACTACGGGAACCAGTGGGTTCGTGATATCAACCACCGACAATGTGGAGCTACCGGCGAGGTACGCGGTATTCCCGACTAATTTGACGTCGTAAGAACTTCCCGAAAGAGCTAAGGCGGCAGCTACCGTAGGATGTGTGCGATCGCTGGACAACCCGATTACCTGAAGTCCAGACGAACCGGCCGCCACGTAGGCGTAGTCGCCGGATACCGCAACCGCGTTGGCGAAGCCTGGCACAGTCACATAGGAGAGGTCGGCGGGTGTGAAGTTCGTAACCTGCCCCGACGATGTCGCGACAAATCCGTTGTTGGAAATAGTTATCGTGCAAGCACCCGCGGTCCCCGCAAAGACGCGACCGTCCGGAGAGCCGAAGTTACAAATACCTAAGTTATTCGAAAGATAACTTGTTCCGCGAGTAGTGCTGGTAAGGTCGATTCTGGTTCCGTCGATTACATTACCCGTAACTGTCAATTGAACGGACGCGGTTCCCGTGAGAGAGTTCACGATCAATGTGAAGCTGGCCGGTGTTACTGCTATTCCAGTTAGCGCGTTGCGGAAGTTCACGCTGGCAGCGTTGGTTTCGGTCACCGCGTCGGCGACCGCC
>CAXSIG010000620.1:2561-3777 GCA_964237255.1 uncultured Bryobacteraceae bacterium | reverse complement strand
TTATGTGGTCAACGACAAGGCCCAGATTTTCGGCCGGTACAGTTTTTCCCCGAGTCTGGTGTTCGATCCGCCGTCGCTTGGCGCGGCGGGTGGCGATGCCACCAATGGCGGTCAACCGGGACGTGCTCCCGGGCTGATTCAAAGCGCGGGCGCGGGCGGAAGCTATATCATCACGCCGCATGTTCTGTTTGACGCCGCCGTGGGCTACACCCGTCTTCGCCTTTCGGCGCAGAACATCGACATCGATAAAAACTATGGCTTGGACGTTCTCAAGATTCCCGGAACCAACGGGACCGATCCGCTGCAAGGCGGTTACCCGCGGTTCATCTTCACCACGTTCTCCAGTTTGGGGAATCCGAATGTTTCGAACCCGTTCCTATTTCGTGACCCGCAGTATGTCACGTCGGAGAATTTGAGTTGGACCAAGGGACAGCATTCCATGCGATTCGGATTCGAATATTCGAAGTTCGATATCAATCACTTTCAACCGCAGGCTTCGAATGGTCCGCGTGGCGGATTCAACTTCTCCGGCGGATCGACGTCGCTGAATGGCGGAACGTCTACCAACGGCTTTAACAGCTACGCGGATTTTCTACTGGGCTTGCCGTCCTCGATGGGGAAGGACGTTCAGTATGAGAATCCCGCCACGGTCCGCATGGGGTCTTTTGGAATTTACGCGCGGGACCAGTGGCAGGTGACGCGGAAGCTGACGCTCAACTATGGCGTGCGCTACGAATATTACGCAGTCCCCACCCGCGACCACTTTGCGGCGGAACGCTATGACCCGAACACGGACATGGTGTACCGGGGAGGCTACGACGTGGGCAAAGGGCAATTGGCCCCGCGCTTAGGCATCGCGTACCGCTTTAATGAGAAGACCGTCATTCGCGCCGGCGCGGGCATCAGCGTCGATCCCAACACGTTCCGCTACCTACGCGATGCATACCCGGCCACCATCTCTTCCCAGTTCTCCGGCGCTACCAGTTATCAGGCGGCGGGAACTCTGCGAAAGGGCATCCCGGATGTTGTCGGCCCGGACCTGAATCAATCCGTGTTTTCGCTTCCGGCGGCTGTAGGCACCACGACTTTCCCGCAGACGTTCCACCGCGGATATATCGAGTCGACAAACCTGACCATCCAGCGAGATGCCGGCGCGGGCGAGCGCCTCCAGCAGGGCCTCGGCCGCCCGGGCTTCTTCGGCCGGCGAACGGGGCAG
>CAXSIG010000620.1:1833-2551 GCA_964237255.1 uncultured Bryobacteraceae bacterium | reverse complement strand
AATCTGACCATTCAGCGGGATGCCGGAGCGGGCTTCAACGTTCAAGCTGCGTATGTCGGCAGCCGTTCCATTCGCCAAACCGTGATTCAGAATATCAATGCCGCGGGGCCGGGCGGCGGGAATGCGGGACGCGCTCTATACCCCTCGTTCGCGCGCATCTCAGATATCAAATACTTCACTCCGTTCAACTCCGCTTACTACAACTCGTTCCAGACTCAGGTGACACGACGAGTGGGTCGGTCGTTGATTGGAGCGTCTTACACGTTTTCTCGCGCCGTGGATTACGCGGACGATACGGACTCCGGCTTGACCTTTAACTGAGTGCCCATGCTGCAACGCAACAAAGCTGTAGCGGGCTTTGACCGTACGCACAATCTCCAACTTTACGGCAACGTGCCCGTGCCGTTCGGCAAGGGAGAGAAGTACCTACGGAGCGGTTTGGCTTCCCACCTGGCCGGCGGTTGGCAAACCAACTGGATCTTGAGCCGGACCAGTGGAACGCCGTTCACCATTGGGACTTCGGGCACGTCTTTGAATGCACCGGGCAACACGCAGACCGCGGATCAGATATTGCCGACCGTGGCAATTCTGGGCGGCCATGGTTCCAGTCAACCCTACTTCGATCCGTACGCCTTCGCGCCCGTGACCGCGGTACGGTTCGGCAACGTGGGACGAAACACCGTGCGTGGACCGGGTGTATTCAACCTGGACGCGAGCA
>CAXSIG010000620.1:0-1823 GCA_964237255.1 uncultured Bryobacteraceae bacterium | reverse complement strand
TTTCGATTGACCGAGCGCTTCGGGCTGCAACTCCGCGCGGAGTTCTTCGGCCTTACCAATACGCCGCAGTTCGGCAATCCAGGCGCGACCGTTTCATCGGCCACCAGAAATACGGACAATACGATTCGTAGCTTTGGCGGCTATGACGAGATTACAAGCGCGACCGGAGAACGCAACATTCGTTTCGCGGCGAAGTTCAGCTTCTAGCGATACTGAAGGAGTGCAACGGGCGGTCGAGCGATTTTTTCAGCTCTCCCTTCTCGGATTAGTTGCCGCGGGATTCCTCGCAGTGGCGGGATCGGGATTTCTCGACACCCCAACGGTAATACTAGTTAGTCTCGGGCTCGCGCTCCGCGGCATAGCCGTTGCGGGATTGGTGAAAGTTGAGCTTCCCGACCTCGCAATCAACTTAGTCACGCTTGGTTACATCGGTTTCTTCGCCGCCGATTATTTTCTACTTTCGCGCGGGCTGCTGGAAGCTACGGTGCATCTGGTTTGTTTTCTCGCGGTGATGAAGATACTAACCGCTCGGAGCGATCGGGACTATGTGTATACGGCTTCTATCGCTCTGATTGAGCTAGTCGCTGCCGCTATGTTGTCGGTCAATTTAAACTTCTTCGCATACCTGGCTGTTTATCTGGTATGCGCAATCGCCGCTGCCACCAGTGCGGAGGTGCGCCGGGGTCTTCGTAAACCGGGCCGACCGGCCTGGAGTGGAAATCAGCGCATCGCTCCGCGGCTTGCTGGAATCACCGCGTTAATCTCGGCGGGCATCCTCCTGCTTTCGGCGGCTCTCTTTATCGTGCTGCCGCGTTCGGCAAATGCCGCGATGCGACGGTTGGTTACGTCGCGCTATCACCTGAGCGGATTTTCGAATGAAGTCGCCTTGGGAGATATCGGCGTCATTCAACGTGATACCCGGCCGGTAATGCATGTGAAGCCTTACTCGCAATCGATGCCGGGCAACTTGAAATGGCGCGGTGCGGCGCTCACGCATTTCGATGGTCGGAAGTGGACCGATTCCGCCCTTCCTCTGCGGGAAGTTCTCCCCCGCAAGCCTCCGGTAGAGGTAGCCGATCGATTGCAGCGCAGCCGGCACGACGGCACGCGCGTATCGTACCGAGTTAATTTGAATCCTACGGACTCCGATGCGTTGTTTGTCGCGGGTACGCCGGAGTTTGTGAACCTGAGTTCCGGTCGCGTGATCCGGACGGGAGCTGGCGGCTTGCGATTCTCGACCTTGCCGACGGAAGGCTTCTGGTATGAGGTTTCCAGCTTTCTTCCTTTTACCGGCCACGCGGCGTCTGTTGGAACGCTGACATTTGCTGAAGCGCAACGCGATCTTCAGTTGCCCGCGCTTGATCCTCGGATCGAAAAGCTGGCGCGGGAACTCAGGACCGCCCCTCGGATGGAGAGTTACCTTAGGACTCAATTTGGATACACACTCGACCTGCCGGACAAAGAAGTCGCCGACCCGCTTGCGCATTTTCTTTTCGAAAGGCGCAAGGGTCATTGCGAATATTTTTCTTCCGCTATGACCGTGATGCTGCGGTCTTTGGGAATGCCCGCTCGTGTCGTGAATGGCTTCCAGGGCGGCACTTTCAATCCGATCTCCGGCCTGTATATCATTCGCGCATCTGACGCGCATAGCTGGGTAGAGGCATGGCTTCCCGGCTCAGGATGGACGACATTCGACCCTACGCCGTATGCAGCGCCCGCCGCAATCAACCCCATATTGGCGCGGTTCAACTTGTATATCGATGCTGCTCAGACCTTTTGGCACGAGTGGGTGGTGGATTACGACCTGAACCGGCACGTCACGC